>JAVCCE010000070.1 GCA_030765645.1 Candidatus Hinthialibacter antarcticus
GCACAGGCGCTCCCAGAGTTACACCCATGCCTGGTTTGGTTTGTCAATTATTGATACGCCGGAATACGTTTTCGGAATCAAAATCATGACCATCCATTAATGTAGGTACTCAATTACCGGATGAACCAAAAATGTTCGGTAAAAATTTTAACAAAGTCTAACGGTGGGATTCTTTACATTCATCCCACCCTACATTAGATTTCAGCGTATTAAAACACGTCATCGAATTATCATTGCGCATTGACGATGAAAAGCCAAACTCCCGTTTCAAGACATTTTCTCGCAGGCGTCCTGACATTCTTTATGTTGGGGCTGGCTATATTCATGCTCACAGACCGTTATCAGTTTCTGAAGACCAAGCGCGATTTGCATATCTTTTTTGAAAATTCTCTCCGGCATATTTACCAGAATCCTGTCATTCAATTGAGCCAGGGAACAGAGGCGACTCAAGGCGACAAACAACTGCATGAAGAACTAAAAAACCGACCTTTAAGCACTGTTTATATAGTCGATAGCAATAATATAGTGCGCCCGTTTTTAAATTTTAACCAATTATTCGGTCTCAATAATGCTTTGCTCCAAGGCTACGGCCAGGTCACTCATGCTCATGTCCCGGCGAAGCCGAATATTACAGGCGTCACGCGGGCGTGGTTTGTTGTGAGCGCGGGGCCGTCGGGCGTGGATGTGAAGATAGAAGAACGCGCAGAGCCAGACGGTGTTCACAAATATACTATCGCGAGCCAGCCCTATCACATCACAAACGGAATTCACAGCGTGGGGTATTTATACACGGATACAAATGGGATGAGAGTCGGCTACACGCCGCTGGTTGGAACTACGAAGTGAATTGCTTCGCTGCTTCTTCGATGGTGTCGCAATGATATTCATCAAACAAAGCGTCGAGGCGAGTGATCTCGAACAAGTGCTTCACCTTTTCGCTGAAGGCGCCGGTCAGGATAAACTTGCTTTTTTTTGATTCCGCCAGCTGGACGCCCTCGACCAGCGTCGCGATGCCGGAACTGTCCATATAGTCGCAACCGGAAATATCAATAATCATGCTCTTGCCTTGCTCAAATGTTTCTGCGATCAACGTGCGCAGTTCAGGCGAGTGGGTGGCGATAATTGGCCCGGTAATGCGTACGGCGGTGTAAGCCGCCTCAGCGCTAACGTCGAGTTCCATGGGTTCGCGGTTCATGTTTGATGCGCTCGCAGCATATTGAATAAGTTGTTCGAGTTTGTTTTTCACAGGTTTATGCAAGTTGATCTTTAAGTTAAAAACAACTGGAAATTACAATCGTACTCTGAGGCGGGGTTTGATTCAATCCAAATTGCTTATCTTTTTGAATTTGCTTCATTCGTTGTTTGAATGGCCGCCGCATATTCGCCCATCGGGACGCAACGATACTGGTCAAACAGTTTGCGCAATTTGCTCTCGACGCTTCGCAGCCCCCAATGGTGAATCCATTGTTGTTTGATCGGCAAATTCAACGGCGGGTGTTTTTGTAAAAATTCCCACGGGTGCATGTAAATCACAGGCGGGAACCCTTCGCGGATGTAGCGTTTTCGCGCCCAGGTTTGATAGAGCGAGGGCAAGATGCGCAGCGTCCCGCCGCCGCCGACCGGCCAGCGGCGCCCCAGGCATTCAATGGAAGCAGGCGGCAACTCAAGCAGCCCATGCAGCATGTAGGGATGGCGCGGCGCCTCTGCGTCGCCGTATAGATAAGTCCCGTGCGGGTTGATCGACGAGTCGTACTGAATGCCGTTTTGTTTGAGCGCCTCAAATTGCCAGGGTTTAGCGCGTTCCAGTGAAAACGCCGGGGCGCGATGGCCGACGACTGCGTTTTTGCCCGCGATGTCGCGTAAGATACGCAGGCTTTTTTGTAACGATTGCGTGAATTGCTCTTGCGATAACGTATTGACGAAATGGTGGGTGTAGGTATGGGTGCCGATTTCGTGGCCTTGTTCGAGCGTCCATTCGACGATCTGCGGGTAGCGTTCCGCCAGCCAGCCGACGAAGAAGAACGTTGCTTTTACGCGATGCTCTTGCAATAATTTCAGGCAGCGCTCCATGCCGGTTTCGATGCGCGATGGAAACGAAGGCCACGCCTCGAACGGGATGGTTTCGGGGCTCATAAAATAGTCTTCGACGTCGATGGTGAAGACGGCGGCGCCATCAAACCCCGTGGGTGAAAAAACCGTTACTTCGTTTTCTGAGTTTGCCATAGTATACTAAATGAAAGTCATAAACTACGCTTCGTTTTTTGAAATAGTCCAAATAGAAACCTGATTACTTTATGCGCGAAGAAACAATATCCGGTAAAGCGTACGACGCCCGATTGATGCAGCGTCTCTACCCTTACATCGCCCCCTATTGGAAATACATCGTTTGGGCGTTTTTGGCGCTGACCATTTCGACTTCGATCGAACTGGCGTCTCTCTATTTGTATAAATCCGTCATCGACCAGTTTATTCAGAACGAAGAGACGCGCGGGCTGGCGATGTTGTGCGGCATTTATATTTTATTGCTTCTTGCCGGGTTCCTCTTTCAGTATACCCAATTTTATCTGGTCAACCTGATGAGCCAAAAGAGTATGTACGACTTGCGGCTGCATCTGTTTCGCCATCTCGAAAGCCGCTCGCTGGCATTCTTCAACAACCGCCCGGTCGGTTATTTGATGACCCGCCTCACCAGCGACATTGAAGCGATGGACTCAATGTTCGCCAATTGTATTGTATTCACTTTCAGCGACGTGTTGTACATCATTGGGCTTTTGGTGGTGATGTTTTCGCTTAGCCCTTCGCTGACCTTTGTTGTCTTGCTGGTGATGCCAGTGATTGTGTGGGCCAGTATAAAGTTTAAAAACGAAGTGCGCGACTCCTATCGCGAAGTGCGCCGCGTATTGTCTGAGATCAACGGCTTTCTGCAAGAAAATATCTCCGGCATGGAGACCGTACAAATTTTTGGCCGGCAAAAAGAACATCTGGGCTATTACAGCAACCTGACCGACGAATATCGCAAAGCCAACGTACGCAGTATTTATAATTATGCGGTGTTTTATCCGACGGTCGAATTTCTCGGCGCGGTGACCACGGTGCTGCTGTTGTGGTTTGGCGGCGGATTTATTTTGATTGAGAATCCCGCGTTTGTCGGGACTTTGGTTGCGTTCATTATTTCATCGCAGAAGTTCTTTCAGCCGATTCGCGACCTGGCCGACAAGTTTAATATTCTTCAAACCGGGATGACCGCCGCCGAGCGCGTGTTTAAACTGATGGACATCGACGAAGTTGTGTCGGAGCCGGAACAGCCCGTCCAGCAGGAAATCAAAGGTGAGGTCGAATTTCGCAACGTCAGTTTCGCTTACAAAGAAGGCGAATGGATTCTGAAAAATGTCTCCTTCAAGGCGCCGATTGGCAAGCGCGTCGCTATCGTGGGGCCGACCGGCTCAGGCAAAAGCACCATCATCAATCTGATTTTCCGTTTTTATGACGTGCAAGAAGGCGAAGTCTTAATCGACGGCGTCAATGTCAAAGAATACGACCTGTCGTATCTGCGCGAGCAAATCGGGCTGGTGTTACAGGACTTCTTTTTGTTCTCCGGCGACATTCAGGGCAACATTAGTTTAGGGCGCCCGGATGTGACCCCGGAGAGAATTGAACACGCCGCCAAAATTGTGCAGGCCGACCGCTTTATTGAAAAAATGGCGGACGGTTATGGCAGCGAAGTCAAAGAACGCGGCGCGACGCTATCCGTCGGCCAACGCCAGTTGCTATCGTTCGCGCGCGCGCTGGTGTCGAACCCGCAGATTCTCATTCTGGATGAAGCCACCTCCAGTGTTGATACCGAGACCGAATTTCTGATTCAGGAAGCCATTGAGCGCCTGATCGAAGGCCGTACCTCGCTGGTGATCGCGCACCGGCTTTCGACCATTCAACAGGCGGATGAAATACTCGTGCTGCATCGCGGCGAGATCGTCGAACGCGGCGCCCACCAGGAACTGCTGGCGCGCAAAGGCATGTACTACCGCCTCTACCAGCTGCAATACAAAAACCAGTCGCTTGAGACTGCGGTTAATGAGTAGCCGTAAACTTCAATAAAAAGGAATTCTCTTTGTCAACCAATAACACGATCGCAATCATTGGCGCATCAGCAAACCGTACGAAATACGGCAACAAAGCGGTGCGGGCGTATCAGGCGCAGGGCTACGCCGTGTACCCCGTCAATCCAGGCGCTGACGAGATTGAAGGGCTGAAGGCGTATGCGTCTGTTGGTGAGATTCCCGGCGAAGTAGAGACCGCCAGCGTGTACCTCCCGCCTCATAAAACGCTGACGGTTTTGGATGACTTAAAAGCGAAGGGCGTCTCGACCATCTTTCTCAACCCGGGCAGCGAAGATGAAACCGTCGTAGCCCGCGCGGATGAATTAGGGCTGAACATTGTCCAAGCGTGCAGCATCGTCTCGGCTGGGCGCTCGCCGGGCGAGTTTGTTTGAGACGGGACGAGGCCTGGGTACGTCTCACTTCGCTTCCGTGCGGGCTGTCAGGCCCTTTGCACAGGCGCTCACAGAGACGCCCCCAGGCCTCGTCCGCTTTGTTGCAATGAACGATGTTGCAGTGTAGGGGCACATTGACTTAAGGGGTGGCAAGCCAAGGCGTCGCGAAGTAAGGGCAGCCCTTGATGCAACGAAATCAAAAATATCAGCCCTGTAGGGGCGCAACGTGTTGCGCCCGAATCCCCCCTGGCGCTTTCAGCGCCGTCCCCCCTTAAAAAGGGGGGCTAAATGTCTTAATTCAATGTCCGTGAAAACGGGGGAACTTCAGACATTGGTGTAGGGGGGGCGTGAGTTATTTTAACATTACCGATGTATTGATAATTCTAGTATCCTAACCACTTTTCGCTCAGAATGGTTGAATGATATCCAAGCGAAATTCAACTGGGCTCTTATTACTTATACTTGTGTTGGGCGCGTTGTTGCGCGTCCCGGCGGCGCGGTTCGCCTCGCCCTATTCATACAATTGGGATGAGAGTTCATATATCTATGCTGCACATCGAATGCTGTCGTATCAATCGCTGAAATACACCTGGTTTAATGTCCCGCCGTTTTTTCTCTATCAACAAATTTCCGCCAACGCCGCCCACTACGCCTGGGCGCTTGGGACCGGGACGATCTCCAGCCTGGATGAGGTTCACATTCAAACCAGTGGAATCAACCGCAATATATCGCCTTCATCGCTGTTGTTTTTTTGCCGCATGTATACGGTGTTTTTAGGGCTTTGTTCGATTGGATTGGTCTATGCGCTCGGTGCGCGGATCGCGAACGCATCCGTTGGGCTGATCGCGGCGTTTCTGTTGGCAATCGCGCCTGGGTTCATCGAGCATTCGCTGTTTGTGACCATGGACCTACCGCTCGCCTTCATGGCGGCGCTGACAGTCTACGTCAGCCTGTCGATGTCAAAGCATCCAACCTATGCCGCCTATTTTTCGACTTCATTTTTTGCTGGACTCACGGCGGCGACCAAGTACAACGGCGCCATGATCTGGCTGCTGCCGTTTGCGCTTCATTGCAAGCATTTCAAATGGCGCTTTTTGAATGTGCGTCTAGTGTTTTTAATTGTGACCCTTTTTTTCGCATTCAGCCTCGCGTGTCCCTGGTGGAACTCGATGGATGATTTTACGCGGCAAGTCGGAATCGAAATTCAACATTATGGACGCGACATTGAATATTTGACTGGCTCTTCCATGTATGGATGGGCGTTTGTGCGTTCATGGGCGCAGGGCGGGTTCGGCGTCTTGCCGCTGCTATTTGCCTTCGGCGGTATGCTCGCTTTCGCGTTGTCGTCATCGAAGCACCGGGCCGCGATACTGATGTTTCCGCTCGCTTACTTCGCCATGTTGGCGATACAAAAAGCCGACTTTATCCGAAACGCTGTCGCGATGCTGCCCTTTTTGGCCTTGTTCGCTGCTTATGGCGTTGAGCGCTTATCGGCTTGGATCGTGAAGTGCACGGGATGGAAATTTACGCGAACTCTATTGATTGCGGCGGTCAGCCTGCAACCGCTCATTCAAGGCGGTCAGTTCGCTTGGGACCTCTCGCAATTGACCGATACGCGAACTCAGGCGGTCGCATGGTTGAATGCGCATGTCCCGCCGGGCGGCAGGGTCTTGATGGATGAAAACCTGGCGGTGCATCCCGAAGACCTGGCGCGGGCGCGTTTTGAATATGACATTGCACCTATTAATGAATGGCGCCAGCGGGATACGGCTTCGTATTCGTACTTGGTTTCGGTGGATGAATTTGTCGCGGAAGACCTGGTGAAGCATTGGCGTTATGAGATCAAAAATTGGAACGCCGCTCCGTATGAATTGCTGCACGAATTCAAGCGAGCGCCCTTGCCCGCGCATCTTGCCGCATCGCTAGAGAAAATCGAGCAGGTCAATCATTTTTTGTATGAACAACGCAAGGCCCGTCAATTTACGCCGGATATGGCTTTCCCCGCGTGGAGTTCGCTCTCGCTGTTTGATGCGGGGACATCGTATTTGGGGCGCGCATCGGTGAATCCGCCTGTTGCGGTTTATCGCCCGATTGACTGATGGGCGTTTCGTAAGGATTGTGATTTCGCCCCAATCCGGCTATATTACTCGTTCTGGATATATGAAGAGACCTTGGAGGACAACCATGTACGCAATCATTCAAACTGGCGGCAAGCAGTTTCAAGTCGCTAAGGGTGATATTCTCGAAATCGAGAAACTCGACGCCGCTGCAGGCGATCAAGTCTCGTTAGATCAAGTGCTTTTGATTCGCGACGGCGAAAACTTAGTCATCGGTCAGCCGATGGTGGAAAACGCTTCCGTCAAAGCCAAAGTGTTGGCGCACGACCGGGGCAAGAAAATTGTCGTGTTCAAGTTTAAAAAGCGCAAACAATACCGCCGCACTCAGGGCCATCGCCAATCATTCACCCGCATCAAGATCGAAGACATCGTCACCAGCTAATCGGCGATTCATAACCCGCGTTTCCAACAGGCTGACGGCTTTCCGTCAGCCTGTTTTGTGTTGATCTTTATTGGTCAGAGGCTGGGAATTTCGCAAAGTCGCTCGCCGGATGATCTCAAACGCCCGCCTTTTCATATCGAGTAACATTGATTTCATCATTCTGTAAACGCGCTTTGGACATATCATAAGCAAGTTGCATACGCATGAGGTGATCGGCTGGGTGGCAAGGGCAAGGCGACGCGAAGCGGCGACAGCCCTTGAAAAGTAATGCCACTGGATTCTCGTGGTGGGCTGCTAACGCGAGCCCACCCTACCCTTGGGCAATAAAAAAACGGGGCGCAGCACGCTGCACCCCGTTGGTCATTCAATGATTATACCCGGTGGGTTAAGAACCCACCCTACATCAGACGTTGTTTAGCGTCGACCGCCTCGGTCTCCGCCGCCGCTGGGACGACCACCGCCGCCGCCACTGCGACCACCGCGATCTCCACCGCCGCTACGTCCACCACCACCGCTGCGTCCGCCTCGGTCTCCACCACCGCTACGACCGCCGCCGCCGCTGGGGCGACTTCCACGGTCGCCGCCGCTTCCACCACTGGGACGATCTTCACTGCGGCCTGCATCCTGCGGGATGCGGCCTGCGTCGCGGTCGGCTTCTTTCTTGCTGAGATTGATGCGGCCAAATTCATCAATTTCGACGACTTTGACTTCAATCTCCTCGCCTTCCGAAACAACGTCGGTGACTGACTCAACCCGGCGCGGTTCGAGTTCGGAAATATGAACCAAACCTTCCTGACCGGGCAAGACTTCGACGAAGCAACCGAAGTTGGTGATGCGGGTGACCTTGCCTTTGTAGACGCGGCCTACTTCGACTTCTTGCGTAAGATAGTCAACCCACTCGCGCGCCTTGCGCCCGGCTTCTTCGTCGGTCGAGGCGATGATGACCTTGCCGTCGTCGTCGATGTCGATCTTGGCGCCGGTTTCGGCGATGATCTTACGGATCATCTTGCCGCTTGGCCCAATGACGTCGCGAATCTTATCAATGGCAATCATCATGGTTTGGATGCGCGGCGCAAACGAACGCAGTTCGCCTCGCGGCGCTTCCAGCGCTTCGGCCATCTTGCCGAGAATGTGCTGGCGGCCTTGCTTGGCTTGTTCAAGCGCTTTCGCCATGATATCGCGAGTGATGCCTTCGATCTTGAGGTCCATCTGGAAGGCGGTGATGCCGTTGCTGGTTCCCGTGACTTTAAAGTCCATGTCGCCGAGGTGATCTTCGACGCCGAGGATGTCAGACAACACCGCGAAGCGGCTGCCGTCGGAGATCAAACCCATCGCGATGCCCGCGACGGGCGCTTTGGTCGGGACGCCTGCATCCATCAACGCCAACGAACCGCCGCAGACGCTCGCCATTGATGATGAACCGTTTGATTCGAGAATGTCAGAGACAATGCGAATGGTGTACGGGAATACTTCGTGGTCCGGCAGCATCGGCTCTAACGCGCGTTCGGCGAGTGCGCCGTGACCAATTTCACGACGGCCCGGGCCGCGCATCGGGCGGGTTTCACCCACGCAGAACGGTGGAAAGTTGTAGTGCAAGAAAAATTTCTTGTAGTATTCTTCCGCCAGGTTATCGACTTTTTGTTCATCTGAGACGGTGCCCAGGGTTGAGATGACTAACGCCTGGGTTTGACCGCGGGTGAACAGCGCCGAACCGTGAGCGCGGGGAACGACCCCTGTTTCACAGGAGATGTGGCGAATTTGGTCGAGGCTGCGACCGTCGCTGCGGACGCCTTCATCCAGGATGCGGTTGCGCATGATTTCTTTTTCGAGATCATGGAAACTGCCGCCGATTTCTTTCGGCGCATTGGAGAGGCGTTCTTTGACGGCGGCCACGGCGGCTGCGTCGCCTGCGGTTTCTGCGTTTTGCACGTCGGTCGTGAGGCCGTCAATAATCGTGGCTTTGACTTCGTCGAGAATAACGCCCAGCGCGGCTTGGCGCGCGTGTTTGTCGCCCACCATGCTGGCTTCGCGGATGCGGCCTTCGGCCAATTCACGCAACCAGTTTTTGATGCCTTCGTCAGGCTGAGGCGCTTCAAATACGTATTTCTCTTTGCCGCATTTGCCGCGCAGTTCGGTAATCATTTCGCATAGGTCGCTAATGATGGATTGCGCGAGTTCAAAGGCGTCAAGCATGACCTCTTCAGGCTCTTCCTTCGCGCTGCCTTCAACCATCATGATGGCGTTTGACGACCCGGCGATTGTCAGGTTCATCGAACTGTCGGGCAGACGGTCCAGGGTGGGGTTGGCGACCAATTCGCCGTTGATGCGTCCGATACGGACGGCGCCCAGCGGCCCCGCGAAGGGTATCTCTGAAATTTCGATCGCAGCAAACGCCGCGACCATGCCGAGAATATCCGGCTCGTTCTCGCCGTCATACGAAAGCACCTTGAGCAATACCTGGACTTCATTTTTGAAGCCGTCAGGAAACAAGGGGCGCATGGGACGGTCGATGCAACGTGAGGTCAGCGTTTCGCGGTCGGAGGGACGCGCTTCCCGCTTGAAAAATCCACCGGGGAAACGGCCTGCCGCATAATACGGTTCGCGGTAATCAACGGTGAGGGGGAAGAAATCTTGACCTTCCCGGGCGTGTTGCGCCATGGTGGCGCAGGCCAATATGACGGTATCGCCATATTGGACGGTAACCGAGCCGCCAGCCTGTTTGGCCATGCGTCCGGTTTCGATCGTCAGCGTACGGCCGGCGATCTCTCTTGATACTTGTGTGACTTCAGACATAAAAGTCTCCCTTTTAATATCCGCTTGGCGAACGCTAGAGCGTTTGTCAAAAGCATGTGCGGAAAGCGCGCCCGTAGGGCTCAGCGATAGATGCAGTGATGAAAACTCAATCCGCACAAAATTTTAGCAACCACAATAAAAAGCGTTGAGCGCCAGTGAAAGGAAGAACTGGAATGGAAATGTCTCTGCGTTATACAGACGTGAGCGCAAATCATTGCGCGCCCCCGAATGAGGCAGGTACGGGTAAGACGGATGCCGACCCATCATCACCCTGACTAGGAGGTGGGAGGTTGTCGCCAACCTTCGACCTCCTAATCGGGGTGTTGAGGATACACTTCGGCCTCCGTCTCATCTCTTCCGTCCCCGAACTCCATTTCGCCCGGCGCTGCGCAGCAATTAGCGGCGTAGGCCTAAGCGGTCAATCAATTCGCGATAGCGATTCACTTGATTTAGTTTTAAATAGTCCAACAAACGGCGACGACGGCTAACCATTTTGATCAAACCGCGACGCGAGTGGTGGTCTTTTTTATGCATCTTAAAATGCTCAGTCAGGTTCTTGATTTTTTCAGTCAAAATGGCAATTTGAACTTCGGCTGAGCCTGTGTCGGTGTCATGCACTTTGTAATCGGTAATCAGTTCTTTCTTTTTGACAATGGTGATAGACAAAGTCTCACCTCCTCTATGATTCTACACGTTAAGCCGTGTGAAAAACTTTCACCGGTTTAATTACACGTAAATTTCCAGCCAGCGAGTCGAGCTGGTCAGAAGCCATCAAGGCCTCGCCCACGCCAATCAAGGCGCCGTCGCGGCTGGTGACGCGAATAAACGCGCCGCTGGTAAAATCGCCGATGCGCCGGGTGATGGCGCCTCCCGCCAGAGACCGTCCGCAAAACATTGAGGTTTTGCCTTCCGTCCCGACCATGACCGAAGGCATCGAGTCGAGCGCCTGGTTCAGGTCAAACAATTTGGCGGCTACATCATCGGGCGTACGCAGATCGGCCAGATCGACGGATTGGTCAATGTGAAAGCGTCCACATCGCACCCGCGACAATCCGGCCATCACGGCCCCGCTATTCATGGCTTCGCCGATATCGTGGCAAAGCGTACGTATATACGTCCCCTTGCTGCATGTAACCAGAAAGTGGACGTATGGCGGCTGAATATCCGTTAATTCTAATTTATGAATGGTAATCTTACAAGGATCACGCTTGACCTCAACCCCTTGACGCGCCAGTTCATAGAGGCGCTTGCCTTTATGGTGTTTGGCTGAAATCATGGGAGGCGTCTGCATGATTTCTCCCGTGAACTGGAGGAGGGTTTTCTCGACGTTTTCCCGGGAAAGATCAGGCATCGGGCGTTCTTCAATGACTTCGCCGGTGCGGTCTTGGCTGTCGGTGATGAGGCCCAGTTCCATCTTGACGTCATATTCTTTATCTTGGGCGATTAAAAATTGTTGAATTTTTGTCGCGCGTCCAACGCAAATCGGCAAAACGCCGGTCGCCATCGGATCGAGCGTCCCTGTATGTCCAACTTGTTTAATTTTTGCGGCGCGGCGTATGCGGTCGACCACGTCATGCGAGGTCATGCCGCTGGGTTTGTTCACGTTTAATACGCCGACGATTGTTGTGTTCTTATTCAATTTCATCGTCCTCGTTATCATCTTCCGGCGGGATGTCCAGATGATGGAGATGTTGAAAAATTCGCTCGGCTTTGTCGAGCGAGTCGTCATAGCGGAACGATAAATTTGGAATCGTTCTCAAATGAAGCCGCCCGAAGAGAATGCGGCGAATGTATCCAGAGGCGCGTTGCGCTGATTCGAGCGCCTGCTCGTGATCGGCGTCGCGGTGCACGGCGATAAATACGACAGCGTTACTCAAATCTCTGGATGCGCGCACTTCGGTGACGGTTAGGCCGCGTAAAATTTCATCCTGCATCTCAGTGAGAAGAACCGAGGCGATTTCTTCGCGCAATTGGCGGTTGATCTGATGGATGCGGTAAGTCTTTTTTTGGGTCATAGTGGTTTTTATTCTAATAATACTCAGTCCAGGATTCGGCGTGAGCGATTTCTGGACGGCTTTCGATCAAGTTGATGATCGTTTCAAAATCTCTTTCGATCACGGCTTGTTGCGATGCGACTGCGGCAAAAGCCAGCGTACAGGAGCGCCAGGTTTGGTGGCCCTCCGTTTCAGCGACCGAGACGTTATAGCGATTGCGGATTCGGTCTTTGAGACTGCGCACAACATGGCGCTTGTCTTTGAGAGACCCGGATTCCGGCAGGCGAAAAGAGACTTCGAGCACTCCGATGACCATGGCTGGCTTCGGCCTAACAAGGCCCTGCGTAATTTACAACGTCGCCGCCACCTCTTCGACCTGGTAACATTCTACCACGTCGCCTACGCGAACGTCGTTAAAGCGTTCAAAGCCGACTCCACACTCCATGCCGAATTTCACTTCGCGGGCGTCTTCTTTAAAGCGCTTGAGCGACGTGAGTTTGCCTTCATGAACAATGACAGAGTCGCGCAGCAACCGACAGCGGGCGTTGCGTTGCAACAGGCCTTCTTGCACATACGAACCCGCGATTGAAAGGCCTTTCGACAGGCGGAAGACTTCGCGAATTTCTCCGCGTCCCATGATTTTCTCGACGAAGGTCTTGTCGAGCATACCCGTCATGGCTTTGCGTATATCGTCTACGACTTCGTAAATGACGCGATAGGTGTTGATGTCTACGTGTTCTGATTTGGCCAGGTCGCGCACATTGGGGTGCGGCTGAACATTAAAGCCAATAATGATGGCGTTTGACGCTGAGGCCAGCATGATGTCCGATTCGGATATGGCGCCCACGCCGTTGTGAAGAATTTCGACGCGCACTTTGTCGCTTTCGATCTTCATTAAGCTGTCGCACAGGGCGTCGACGGAACCGTGCACGTCGCCTTTAACGATGACGCGCAGGTCTTTAACTTCACCGGATTGAATTTGCAGGTGCAGGTCTTCCAGCGTGACTTTATGCTGCTGGCGTAATTCGCGCTCGCGCTGAATTTGCATCAAACGGGCGCTGATTTGTTTCGCTTGCGAGTCGTCAGACACGACCTGGAACGGGTCGCCCGCGCTGGGGACTTTCTCAAGGCCGAGAATTTCAACCGGCATCGAAGGCCCGGCCGATTCAATCGGCTCGCCCTTGTCATTCATCATGGCGCGCACGCGGCCTGAATAGACGCCCGAAACAAATGGATCGCCTACGCGGATGGTGCCTTGCTGAATCAATAGCGTGGCAACTGCGCCGCGTCCCTGCTCAAGTCGGCCTTCGACGATGGCGCCGCGTCCACGGCATTCGGGATCGGCTTTGAGTTCCATCATTTCAGATTGCAGAATTATGCTGTCCAGTAAATCATTAACGCCTTCGCCGGTAATGGCTGAGATGGGCGCTACGATAGCGTCGCCGCCCCAGTCTTCTGCGAGCAGGCCTTTTTCGGATAATTGTTTTTTGACGCGATCCAAGTTGGCGTTTTCAAGATCAATTTTGTTGATTGCGACAATGATCGGAACGCCCGCCGCCTTGGCGTGGTGAAGCGCTTCGATGGTCTGCGGCATGACGCCTTCCACCGCAGAGACCACCAGGATAACGATGTCGGTCACCATGGCGCCGCGGGCGCGCATCGCGGTAAACGCAGCGTGACCGGGGGTGTCGAGAAAGACCACTTCGCCCGCTTTGGTTTGGACATGGTATGCGCCGATGTGCTGAGTGATGCCGCCTGCTTCTTGCGAAACCACGTCGGTTTTGCGCACGGCGTCGAGTAATTTCGTCTTGCCGTGGTCAACGTGGCCCATGATGGTAACGACTGGCGGACGTTTGACGCGCCGTTCTTCGACCACGTCGTTTTCCCACATTTGGCTGAAGACGTCGATGCCGGACAGGTCAACTTTTTCGACTTCAAAGCCGTATTCTTCGGCGATGATTTGAATCGTGTCTTCATCCAGGCGCTGGTTGATGGCTGCCATCACGCCCAGCGAAATCAGTTTTCCAATCAGTTCGTTGGCGTCGATGCTGAGTCCGTTGGCGATATCGGCCAGGGTGGTCGCTTCGTGCACTTTGAGGACCGTCAGGTCTCTCTGCCGACGTTGCTCGTCCGCCGCGATTTGATTTTCAAGGCGTTCGCGTTTTTCACGCTTCCAGGCGCGCTTGCCCCGGCTGGTGCGGCCGGTTGGCTGTTGTTGGCGGCGCTGAGGGCGCTGAGGGCGACGGCCCCCTTGGTCTTTCTTTGGCTCTGACGCCTCGCTGGCTTTTTTCTGTTTTTGTTTGAGTTTTTGAATTTCCCTACGAATGACCTCTTCCGGGTCAGTGGGCGTCTTGGACTCAACGTCAGCGGCAGGCACTGGCGACTTATCTTCGACAATTTCTTCGCCGGTGATTTCGGGCGCTTCAATAATGATTTCTGGTTCAGCGCCAGGTTTAAGTTTGGGTTCGAGAGCGATTGTTTTCAGTTTTTGTTTTTTCTCAGCGGGGTGTTTTTTCTTCTTGGCTGATTTTTTATGGTCTTTTTTCGTAAAATCTCTTTGCGGCGTAATCGGCGTCGTTTGCGCTGCTTGTCCGGCCGGCGCAGTTTGAGCGGAACCGGCTTCGACAGGAGGCGCTAGTGACGGCTCAATGCCGTCATCCTCGTCCTCTTCCTCAGGCTTTTCATCTTCGGGTTTCCAGCCTTTGGGACGCCGAATGCGCGCAAACCGGTTATTGTCTTTTTGCGTTTCTTCTTTTTTGGGCTCTGAGGTTTTCCCGAAATGTTGCAACAAGAGTTCCATGGTCCCATCATCAAGCGAGGAACTATGGCTTCGCCCCGGCATCCCGATGGTTTCGAGATATTCCAGGATGTCCTTGTTGTCGATGCCGAATTTCCGGGCGATCTGGTTGATCCTCATAAGCGCTCCTTCCCCAGAGGGGAGAATTAAATTCGTTCTTGCTACGCAACTGGAGTTTCTTCTTCTGCTTCTGCTTGTGCGTCTTTGGCGTCGCTCTCATCTTCGGGCGTTTCGCCTTCTCCAGATTCGTCTTCGTCTTCATCCGCGTCTTCATCCACAAGATCAGGCGAGGCGTCGCTGTCGTCTTTGTCATCGCTTTTTACTTCGATGGGTTTGCCGATCAAGTCGCGGGCTTCTTGCAGTATGGTCTCGGCGAGTTCTTCGTCGATGCCGTCGATGTCAGTCAGTTTTTCTAGCCCGGCGCTGAGAATGTCGCGACGGCTGATGATGCCTTTAACCAGCAACGCATCAATCAATTTGCTTTGCTCAATCAGCGCTGGAATCGAAGCCAGTTCTTTTTTGGCTTGCAGTTCACGCGCATTGAGTTGCGACTCGGTAATGATGTCGATTTCGCACTTGGTTAATTGGGAGGCCAATTTTGCGTTCAAACCGTTTTTGCCGATCGACAGGGCGAGTTCGTCGTCTTGAACGACTAACAATGCGCGGTTGTTTTCATTGTCGAGTTCGACGCTTTCAATATTCGCGGGTTTCATTGCGTTGGCGACGAAGCGTTGTCTGTCGTCGCTATATTCAATGATATCAATGCGTTCGCCGCGTAGTTCTTGCACCACCATCTGTACGCGGGAGCCTTTCATACCAACGCAGGCGCCGACCGGGTCGACGTCGCTGTCAGAAGAAAGCACCGCAATTTTGGTGCGCTTGCCTGGTTCGCGCGCAATCAGGCGGATCGAAACGATGCCGTCTTTGATCTCGGCGACTTCCTGCTCGAATAGTTTTAGTACCAGTTCAGCCGAATTACGCGACAGGATGATCTGGGCGTCTTTGGATGATTTGCGGATATCGGCAATGACGGCTTTGATGCGGTCGCCAAAGCGGTAGCGTTCGCCTTGCGGCTGTTCGCGGTTGGGCAATACGGCTTCCGCGTTGCCAAGATCGACGATCACGTTGCCTTTTTCGTATCGTTGAACCGTTCCCACCACCAAGTCGCCGGTGCGGTTTTTGTATTTATCAAAGATGATTTCGCGTTCTGCTTCGCGGATGCGTTGTGTAATGACTTGTTTGGCGCTTTGCGCCGCGATGCGGCCAAAGTCTTCGGGGGTGACGTCGATGACGAGAAATTCGCCTACCGAAACATCGTCAACGTATTTACGGGCTTCTTCCAGTAAAATTTCGGTGAATTCGTCTTCGAGTTCTTCGACGACTTCCATGTTGGCGTAAATACGAAACTCGCCGCTTTCGCGGTCGAGTTCGGCTTCGACGACTTCAACATCGTCAGGAAGCATTTTTTTTGAAGCGGAAATCAGCGCAGCTTCAAGCGCGTCCTGGAGCGTTTGTACGGGGATGTTTCGCTCTAGGCTAATCCGTGTAATTATGTCCAACACTTCTTTAGACATGCGTTCGGCTCCAGAAGGAATCGGCGCGTAACCGTCCTCTACCTTTTCGAAAATACCTCAAACCTAAATAGGAGAAATGCTTACGATTGGCAAGATCAAGTTACGCAAAAAAGGCGGGACAGACGTCCCACCTTTCGAGTTCGTAGTATAGCAGGCTCGCGTCTGAATACAACTGGCGTCAATCTTATTGCGTCGAATGAATCCGCTTGGCTCCATTTAAAAAACGAAAATGGTCGGTCCTATCCATCTGCAATCGAAGATAAAAACCAATGAACGTGGCATGGATTATTGCGCTCAATGGCTAGGTGAATTTATCACTGACACGCCGATTCACTTCATCCCAGCCAATAACCCCTACTGTGCGCCGTAAAAAATCATGTATCGTAAAGGATAAAAATTATCTCATAATACTAGATATTTCACTTCGTGTGGCATGGGTACAACTCTGCTCGCTTCGGTGCGGGCTTTCAGGCCCTTATGCACAGGCGCTCCCAGAGTTGCACCCATGCCCGCCGGATTGGATTGTCATTTTTTGATATGCCGGAGCCCGTTTCTGAATCAAAAAAATGGCCATCCATCAAGGTAGGCGCTCACTTACCGGATGAACCTAAAAAACGAAAATGGTCGGTCGCCCGCGCCTGAAATCGAGACAGAAAACCCGGGGCGCGGGCTTGGTTTTCTCTCACCTCATGCCCCAGCGGATGATTTCGCCCGCGCTGGTGACGCCGTTGCTGGGATTATATTGCACCGCTTGCAACTCGACAAACGGCACGTCGATGCTGCAAAGCGAACAGAGTTCTTCCGCCTGGGTCTCGGTTTCAGGGAAATAGCCCAGATATTGGATATATCCGTCCGGCCCGCTTGAGGTCGCCATCCATTTGTTGGTCCCAAAATAATAATTGCCGTTATGGCCGGAAAAATCGGAACGGAAATAGCCGTATGAATCCGCACCGGGCGCAATTTTGCGCAGGTCGGCTGTGGTGTCGAATTCAAATTTGCTTTGATGTGGAAACGGGTCTTTGGGAATGTCTGCGATATATGCGGTCGGCGTGGTCAATACTTTGAGGCGTTCGCTAAAGTTGTACAAGCGCAATCCCGCAAATACTGGCGCCGCAGGATAATCGACCCGCTCCATGCGGTAGAGTTCAACGGCTGTATAAATCGACTTGAGGTCGGCCTGAACGCGCGCGACTTTTGACCTCGTAATCGCGTTTAAAAAATTTGGAACAGCAATCGCCGCCAGGATTCCAATGATCGCCACGACGATCAGTAGTTCGATTAAGGTGAAAGCGCGTCTTCTTGTATATTGTTTCATTTTCATAGAGTTTGCATCGCATTATCTGCCGCCGGGGTTGGGTTTTGCTTGTCTCCGTCGCGGCTTATTGCCGCTGACTACGAAAGCCGCTCCACCCAATCCCCAGCGACGATTTGTTTTATTTATTGCTGAATGAGCGAACCCATTCCTTATTTCAACAACATCCAATCGCTGACATGCGACGTGATGGATTGCTCCAGCGTATGTTGGGCGTTGATTTCGATTGCGCCGAAGTCTTCCTCTGCGCCGTCGGGCCAGATGACGCGTACATTCGCCTGGGATGCGTCGCCGAGTCCGATGCTTTGCGCATAAGGCGCCTGTGAACCCCATCCGGTCGAGCAGAAGCCGACTTCGCGGGATTGCGTTTTTCCAGGCGTTTCGACGATGATCTTCGCTCCAATAGCGCGGGTGTTCATGCCAGATGAGCGCAATTCAATTTGGAGCCAGTTGGCGCCGGTGGCTGCGGTCGCGTTTTCATAAAAACGCATCGGCCCAAGCCCCATTGCTTCGACGATGACTAAATCGAGGTCGCCGTCGTTGTCACTGTCGCCGAACGCCGCGCCGCCTTGGTGCCCTAAATCGGTAATGCCGGAAATATAGGGCAGGTCGATCAGATCGGCGTTGACGTTGGTGAATGTCCCGTCGCCGTTCGCGATATACAACGGATGCGGGATGCGGGTGGGGTTGATGTGGTGGTCGGGGTAGTCGCGCATGTCGGGGTGAATGGCGATGTAGAGGTCAAGCAAGCCATCGTTATTCACGTCCGCCCAGGCGGCGCCGAAGACGGAAAATTCTTCACTCATACCAGCGAGGTCGGTTACGTCAGTGAAAGTACCGTCTTGGTTGTTCTGGTAGAGGCGGCTTTGCGCCAGGGTGTTCATGGTGATGGAACCGCGATTGCCCGAGAACAAATCGGGGTAGCCGTCGTTGTTGAAGTCGCCCCAGACGGCCGTATGCGAACGCGCCGCGTTGGTCTCGTACATGAGGCCCGCCGCAGTGGTTGCATCGGTGAAGGTCCCGTCGCCCTGGTTCTGATAGAGTTTGTTGGAAGACATCATGCTCATCTGCATGGGCTGAACCGACATCGCAGTCATTTCTGCGTCTGTGCTCATCGGCATTGTCATTGCGACCCCTGCGCTCAGAAACAAGTCGAGGTCGCCGTCGAGGTCATAATCGGCCCAGACGCCGTGTTCATAACTGTTCGCCATGCCGCCTATGCCGCCGTGCAATCCAGCAGACATGGTGGCGTGTATGAAGGCGCCGTCGCCTTGGTTTTGATAGAGATAGACGCCCAACATGCGGTTGCAATTCAGCAGGTCGATATCGCCGTCATTGTCGTAATCGGCCCAACTGGCGCTGGTGGTCCCGCCGGTGACGCCTTCGGGGATGCCCGAAACGCCCGCTTGTTCAGCCACGTCGGTGAATTGCCCGCCGTTGTTTTGATAGAGGCGGTTTTGAGTGACCATCATGCCGCCGCCGTCGCCTGACATCATCGGGCCGAGGTTGCCGACGAATAAATCGAGGTCGCCGTCGCCGTCATAGTCGCCCCAAGCGCTGGTCGCCGCTTCCGCCATCGGGTCTTGCAGCTCGAAGGTTTCAGCCACATCGGTGAAGGTGTTGTCGCCGTTGTTTTTGAATAGACGATTATTGGGCGTGGTTGCAATGAAGACATCCATAAAGCCGTCTTCGTCATAGTCGCTCCATGAGACGCCCAGTTGCCGATATATAAAGTCGTCTTGCATCCCGCTTTCGACGCTGCGGTCAATAAACATCGTATCCTGGCTATTGGCGTTAAAAGAAAATACGATGGAGCAGCCCAATACGAAGGCAGACCATCGGTATGCACGAATCAATTTCATGTTTTGAAATCTCCTGTAAATGAATAGACCTCTCCCCACTGGATATGAGGGAGCGAAAAGTCGAAACGTCTGTTTTGGTGTTTCAGGAGAAATCAGGCGTCGGGCGGCGGTGTGGGCGGTTCAACCTGACGGGAACACATTGGAATTACATTGCATTCTTGAAATCCAGCGTTCTCGCGCACGGGTTCAATTTCGTAAGGGCTTGCTTCAAGCCATTTGATGCTGGTGAAGAAAAACGAATAGTCGTGATGTTGAAATGGGTTCGGTGAACAGGCGTTATCTGTGATCTGAATCGGCATGGGGTTCGGCTCGCCAGACTCGTTGGGGACATAGCAGCAGCAGGACGCGCCCATCGGGCAGACGTCGCCGCAGCAGGTGCATCCGCAGACAGTTTCTTCGAGTTGCGGTTCGCTGGTATGCCCAATATCAAACGCATTCACGAACATTGCGGCATGATCGAGCGCAAAAACGGCAATCAAGCAATAGGATATGATAACGCGGGGCGAGTGCTTCACAAATTTCCTGACAGGATCGGGTATGGCTTTATGTAATTTTATATGTTTAGTATATTTTGCCGGAGCGTAAAACACAAATGGTTTCGCTCAATTTGTTTGTTCAGCGCTATTGATCTTGTATATTCATCTATGTGTTTTGTGTGAGTTGAATGTTTAAATCATTTTTGAATAAATAGTTCATTGACTGAACTGAAGCGGGTACTACTATCTTTTTGACTTAAAACTTGTCAGGCTTTATTCTATTATCGTTAATTAGTCAGCAAAGAAACAAACTGAACTCTTTATAAAATAGAAGCGGGGTGCGAAATGGCATATCAACCGGCAGTTCCAACCGACGGGCAGAAAATCACATTTCAGAATGGGCAACTGACTGTTCCTGACAACCCAATTATTCCTTATGTTGTTGGCGACGGGACCGGGGTTGATATCACGCCCGCGATGGTCAAAGTTCTCGACGGCGCCGTTGAGAAAGCCTACAGCGGCAAAAAGAAACTCGCCTGGATGGAAGTCTTGGTCGGCGAGAAAGCCTTTAACGAAACAGGCTCCTGGCTGCCGGAAGAAACCCTGCAAGCCTTTCGCGATTATTTTGTCGGTATCAAAGGCCCGTTGACGACGCCGGTCGGCGGCGGCATCCGCTCGCTGAACGTCGCCCTGCGGCAGGAACTCGACTTGTTCGTGTGCTTGCGTCCTGTGCGGTATTTCCAGGGCGTTCCCAGCCCGGTTAAGCATCCTGAATTGGTCGATATGGTGATCTTTCGTGAAAACACTGAAGATATTTATGCGGGCATTGAGTTCGCCGCTGGAACGCCCGAAGCGCAAAAAATGATCGACTTCATCATAAAAGAATTTCCTGAACGCGCCGCGAAAATGCGCTTTGGTACGCAAGAAAAAGTATCCGGCTGGCAAAAAACGCTGGAGAGCGTCGGTATGCCTGCGCGTGAAATGGGTATCGAAACTGGCATCGGCATCAAGCCCGTCAGTTATCAGGGCACCGAACGCCTGGTGCACAGCGCCATTGCCTACGCCATCAAACACAATCGCAAGAGCGTGACGTTAGTGCACAAAGGCAACATCATGAAATTCACCGAAGGCGCGTTTCGCGATTGGGGCTACAAAGTCGCGAAAGACTTTTACGGCGCCGAAGAACTCGACGGCGGGCCGTGGATGCAGATACCCGAAGGCAAGCCCGGCGCGGGCATCATCATCAAAGACGTGATCGCCGACGCCTTCTTGCAGCAGATCCTCACTCGTCCGGCGGAATACGAGGTCATCGCTACGCTGAACCTCAACGGCGATTACATCAGCGACGCGTTGGCGGCGGAAGTCGGCGGCATCGGTATTGCGCCCGGCGCGAACATTAATTACGTCACTGGACACGCCATCTTCGAGGCGACCCACGGCACCGCGCCGAAATACGCAGGCCAGGACAAAGTGA
Source organism: Candidatus Hinthialibacter antarcticus (assembly GCA_030765645.1). NCBI lineage: Bacteria > Candidatus Hinthialibacterota > Candidatus Hinthialibacteria > Candidatus Hinthialibacterales > Candidatus Hinthialibacteraceae > Candidatus Hinthialibacter > Candidatus Hinthialibacter antarcticus. The sequence goes on from JAVCCE010000070.1 coordinate 21,271, forward strand.
ACCCCGGCTCGCAGATTCTCTCCGGCGTGCTCATGCTCGAACACCTCGGCTGGCAGGAAGCCGCCGACCTGGTGGTGAAGGGAATCGAAGGCGCGATTTGCCAAAAGCGCGTGACCTATGACTTCGAACGGCTGATGGAAGGCGCGACGCTGTTGAAATGCTCCGAATTCGGCGACGCGATTATTGAAAATATGTAGTCGCTCATTATATGTACATGATGTTGTAGGGGCGCAGCGCGCTGCGCCCCTATCATCCCGAGGTGACTCAATCAGATAATCTTGCTCAAACCAGGGTAGGGTGGGCTCGCGTTAGCAGCCCACCAATAGCGTTAATAATTGCGAAAATGCAGCCGCCTTCTTCCATTGGGAGAAGGCGGGGGATGAGGATTAAAAAACGGTGGGTTAAGAACCCACCCTACTCGGCTGGTGATTTCAAGGCGAGATTGCTTCGCTTCGCTCGCAATGACACAAAAAGTTAGGATGAGGGCAAGGAATTTATATTTCCTTCTACCTGTAAATCGCAAAATAACAGCTATGCTGAAATCATAAAAAAAAGGACTTAAGGAGAAAAATATGCAAAAGAAAATTACTGTTGTCGGCGCGGGTAACGTCGGCGCATCGTGTGCGCTTTATCTCGCCGAACAAGAACTAGGCGACGTCGTACTGCTCGACATCATGGAAGGCGTGCCCCAAGGCAAGGCGCTCGACATCTTGCAAGCGGGCGCGGTGCTGGGTTTTGACACACTGCTGACGGGTACAAACGACTACGCCGACACCGCCGATTCTGACATCATCGTCATCACGGCTGGCTTAGCGCGTAAGCCCGGCATGGACCGCCTTGACCTGCTCAAAAAGAACGCTGAGATCGTCGGCGGCATCGTTGAGCAAGCGGTCAAATTATCGCCCAACGCCATCATCATCATGGTGACCAACCCCATCGACGTGATGGTGTATCTCTCTTACAAAAAATCCGGCTTCCCCAGCCACCGCGTTATCGGTCAGGCGGGCGTTCTCGATTCCGCCCGGTACGCGACCTTTATTGCGCGTGAACTCAACACCTCGGTCAAGCATGTGCGCGCGATGGTGTTGGGCGGACACGGCGACAGCATGGTGCCGCTGCCCAGTTACAGTACCGTGTCGGGCGTTCCCATTACGGAATTGATCCCCCCAAACCGCATCAAAGCGATTGGCGACCGCGCCCGCACTGGTGGCGGCGAAATCGTGAAGTTGTTGGGTACGGGCAGCGCCTTCTATGCGCCCGCTGCCGCAACGGTGAAGATGGTTGAGTCAATTGTGAACGATGCGAACCAGATTCTGCCCTGCTCGGTGTATGCGACCGGACAATACGGCATTTCGGATATCTATGTTGGTTTGCCGGTGAAATTAGGCAAAGACGGCGTGACGGAAATTATCGAAGTGAATCTGGACCCGACCGATAAACAAGCGCTGCTTAATTCCGCTGAAATTTATAAGAGCAGCGTGCAAGAAGTCGCTGAATTTTTCTAAACCGCGTTGCTGTGACCTGTAATCTTTCGCCCGCCTTTCGATCCAGAGAGGCGGGTTTTGTTTTGCGCCTTAGTCGCCAATGTCATTGACTTAAGGGGTGGCGAGCCAAGGCTGAATAAAATGAAGCCAGCCCTTGAAATATTGTTTGAATGTATCGCTTTATTTGTGCTGTTTTGAAATCCCTCCTGGCGCTTTCAGCGCCGTCCCCCCTTAAAAAGGGGGGCTAAAAGTCTAAAGTCAATGACATTGCCTTAGTCGTTGGCAAACGGTGAATTCAATGTAAACTGTAAACGCGCATCCCAAGATGGTTTATGCTCAAGTTTTTGCGCAAGGTTCGGTTGTATGAAAATCAAATATATTGGCCATTCGTGTTTTTTGTTGACTTCCTCTGATGAGGTTTCAATCATTATTGATCCTTACAAGCCGGGCGCTTACGGCGGCGCGATTTGTTATTCGCCAATCGTTGACCGGGCCGACATTGCGGTGCTCAGCCGCGAACACGAAGACCACGCCAACGTCAAAGATTTGATCGACCAGCCGCTGTCGGTTCGCGCCGACAGCCGGGTGCGCGGCGTCGAATTTGACATGGTGGATACCTTTCACGACGACTGTGAAGGCCAAGACCGCGGGCCGAATCGCGTCATCTGTTTTACTATGGATGAACTGCGGGTGTGCCATTTGGGCGACCTGGGGCATGTGTTGACGCCGGAGCAAATCGAGAAAATTGGCCCAGTGGATATTCTGTTCGTCCCGGTGGGCGGGCGCTTCACCATCGGCCCGGCGGAAGCAGACCAAATCGTCGAACAATTACAGCCGAGCATCATCACACCCATGCACTTTAAGACCGATAAGTGCCTCTTCCCGATTGAGCCGGTTGAGTCGTTTTTAGATGGGAAAAATGAAGTGCGTCGTTCTAACAGCAGCGAAGTCGTGGTCCAAAAATCCGACCTGCCCGAAACGCGGACGTATTTATACATTCCTCCCAGCAACTAATCGAACCATAAATAGGAACAACAAAAGCCATGAAAAAAATCGAAGCCATCATCAAACCCTTCAAATTGGATGACGTGAAAGACGCCCTCAACGAAATCGGTATCGTCGGCATGACCATTTCTGAAGTGCGCGGCTTTGGCCGCCAAAAAGGACACAAAGAGTTGTTTCGCGGCAGCGAATACGTCATCGACTTATTGCCCAAGGCGAAAGTTGAACTCGTCGTGAATGACGATAAATGCCAGGAAGTTGTAGACGCAATTCTCAAATCGTCTCGTACTGGCAACATCGGCGACGGTAAGATTTTTGTTTCCGACCTCGCCGAAGTCTACCGCATTCGCACCGGAGAAACCGGCGACAGCGCGGTCTAGCGTTCCCCTAGATTAAACTTTAAGCGCAATACTTGAGAGAAGCCGCGCTCGGGCAGCGAGATGGTTGCGATCGACTGTTGCGAGCGGCAGATATGGACTTCATCATCGGGGTTCAAGTCGGCGTGAATTTGCCCATCAAGAATCAAGACTAACTCACGGTTTTCATGGTTGAATCCGACCTTGAGTTGGCGTTTGCCGTCAATCACCAACGGGCGGTTGAACAGCGAATGCGGCGAGACTGGCGTAATAATCAACGCAGGCAGCCCCGGCTCCAAAATCGGCCCGCCCGCTGAGAGCGAATGTCCGGTTGATCCCGTCGGCGTCGAGACGATGAGGCCATCGGCGCGATAGGTCAACGGCGCATCTCCATCTTCGCACAGCCATACATCCAACAAACGGCCGGGGCGTTTTAATGTAAGCAGCGCTTCGTTGAGAGCGTAGGATTGCATGATGCGCTTGCCGCCGCGCACGATATGCGCTTCGAGAAAAAAGCGGTTGACTGTGCGGTAGTCTCCCCGAAGTAGACAGTCTAAGGCTTCGGTGAGTTCGGTGCGGTTGCTTGACGTCAGAAATCCAAACCCGCCCAGGTTCACGCCAAGAATGGGCTTCGGCGTTTCAGCCAGACAGCGCGCGGCGCCGAGGATGGTGCCGTCTCCGCCGAGGATAATAATGACGTCTGCGTTTATTGATGACCGGGCGATGGCGTTTTCTTTTTCAAGCGGGTGATTGTATTCGATGCACCCGCATTCAATTTGTTGCTGCTGCAGATAGGCCTGCGCTGTTTGGGCGGCGCTATGCGCCCCTTCTTTTTGCGGGTTGAAGACAATCAATACTCGCTTGGGGATGGGTTGATTGTATGGAGTCATTTGTTTTCGTGTGCGTTGTTCACGATTTCCGTCAATTCGCTTCGATTGATGGATGGTTGGTCTTGGTTGTATCGCATCCAATAGAGAAATTCAATGTTGCCGCTTTTTCCGGTAATGGGCGAAACGGCGGCGCCGACAATGCGCCAGCCAGCGGCTGTATACGCATCATAGCAATCTTCGAGCACCTGTTGATGGTCTTCGCGGCGCCGTACTACGCCCTTCTTGCCGACTTTGCCTTTTCCAATTTCAAACTGCGGTTTGACAAGGACAATCACTGAGCCGCCAGGTTTGAGGATCGACTGCATCGCGGGCAGCACTTTCTCGATGCTGATAAACGAGAGGTCGGCGGTAACGAGATCAACGGTTTCGCCCAGGTCGTCTTGGGTCACATAGCGGCAGTTGGTTTTGTCCATCACCACCACGCGGGGGTCGGTTTGGAGATTATAGGCGAGTTGACCATGACCAACGTCAATGGCGAATACTTTGACTGCGCCGCGCCGCAGCAGGCAATCGGTGAAGCCGCCATTGGATGCGCCAAAGTCTGCGGTCGTCCAGCCGGAAACATCAATGTCGAATGCGTTGAGCGCTTTTTCAAGTTTAAGGCCGCCCCGGCTGGCGAAGTCGCACTCTTTGTGGGTGAGGCGAATGACGGCGTCTTCGTCTACCTGGACGCCGGGTTTGTCAAAGACGGTTTCGTCGACCAAGACCTCGCCTGCGCGGATGTATCGTTGGGCGGTTTCCCGCGAGGGGGCGAGACCGCGCGACGCCAATAGTGCGTCGAGGCGTTGTTTTGCCATGTTGAATTTAAACCCCCTGTTGTTTGACGGGCGCCAGGCCCTGCGCCGCGCGCCTGGCCCCTTCATACTGCCCCCAATTTGACGCCCAGGCGTGGCGGGGCGCTTGCATCATATCACGCGCCCATGAACGGTTGAGGGCCGGGTGTCGAAGCAGCCACGCCCAATCCCGCAGCGTCTTGTTCGACCAGCCTTTGAGCGCAGCCGTCCGAGTTGGCGTGGTGCGTACGCCAAACAACTCATATAAGCGGTAGTGGTCGATGAGGGTTCGCTTATAGGTATATGCCGGGGGGCGGTCGTGTGAGTGTTCGACCATTGCGTTTGGCTCATAGACGATTGCGTAGCCGTTGCTTATGGTGCGCATCCCCCATTCGATGTCTTCCCCATAAGGCGCATCAGGGATAGGGATTTTTTCCCACACGTCGCGGCGGATCACGCTGGAGACGTTATCGAATATGCACGACAAATATTGTTTCATCGGCTCCAGTCGGCAGAAGTTGGTCATTGAGTCAAAACGGACGACGCGGCGGATTTCAGAGCCTGCGATCCAATTTTTGATATCCCGTTGCACGATTGGAGAGGCTGAGGGGCGCGCGATTTGCCGGGCGAAGCCTCCGGCGGCGTTTTCGGCAAGCATGGACGAAATCATTCGTTCACAAAAATCATCCTGTAAGGGCTTGGCGTCTTGGGTGAAGAAAAAGAGAAAGTCGCCCCGGCTTTTTGACGCCGCCAGGTTTCTGGTACGACCGTGATTGAATTCGTTCTGCTTAATCTGGATGACTCTGGCGCCAAATTGTTCGGCTGTCTTGACCGTATCATCGGTCGAACCCGAGTCAATGACAATTATTTCTAACTGGTCTGCTAGAGTTTGGTTTTTTAATGCGGATAAAAGTTGGAGCAAATCTTGCTCTGCATTCAATGTTGGTATTATTGCGCTATATTTATGGGAGTTTAGTGTTCGTTTCATGTTTTTTATGTTGAGTCTTATATTAGAATTCGTAATTCGTTTGGTCGTGAATTCATACTATCCATTGAACTCAGGCGAAAGGTAAGTTTTAATAGTTCTCAAAAAGATGTTGGCTTTTTGCTGCAAACATGCTAGATAGAAAATGACGTTTTGTTCCATCTATTGAAAAATAACACAGAATCACTTAGACAAGAGTAAACCGAATGCGACGTTTTGGGAATGGAATTCATCCCGATTACACTGTTTTTTATTGCTGGTTAATACACTCTTGATTTCGCCAAAGGAACTGAGAATGAAAGGCAAACCGAAGGCATCAACGGTCCTAAATGGAGTCCATATCGCTTTTTTAGCGAGGCGTACGAAAGCTGAAAAGCAACTGGTTGAAAACTTAACGCAAGCCGGTTGCAAGGTTTCACATGAAACCGACCTGAAAGACCTGCTGTTTGTTGTGTCCCAGGCGCCTGCGGATGCATTATTTATTGACCTTTCCTATTGCCAATCTTTTCAAGATGAAAAAGACCGAAAAGTAACGATGATTGATTCGCTGGGCGATGAGATGATCGTGATGTCCAACCAAAGCGATATCAGCGACGCCGCTCGATGGGCGCGCGTCTTCAAAGGCTATTGTTTAGCCACGCCCGCTGATGCGGCGGAAGCGGTGATCCTGCTTGAGCGAGTGATGGATGCAGGGTTGCTGAAGCGCCGGTTGTCACGCTATGAAACCATGGATTCGTCTTTAGAACAATTCGGTTCGTTTATTGTGAAATCGCCCGAAATGAGAGACGTCATCCGGCTGGCGAGAATCTTAACAGACCGGGACGATTGTATCTTGTTTTCTGGAGGCGTTGGGGTTGGCAAAGAACGCCTGGCCCGCACCATTCATGAAAACAGTAAGCGCAAGCATGGCCCGTTTTATTCCATCAATTGCCGCTCGTTTTCGGGTGAAGAACTCGCGCTTGAACTTTTTGGGCAAGCGGATACGGGAAAAGGTTCTACAGACAAAACAGGCAGCCTGCTCGAACAAGCCAGCGGCGGGTCGTTATTTTTAGATGAAATCAGCATGATTCCGCCTTCTGTTCAGGGCAAATTAGAGCGGTTGGCGTCGAAAGGCTCCTTTACGCCCGCGAACTCCCGCGCATCAACCAAATCAGACATCCGGCTGTTTAGCGCAACCAGCCAACCCTTGGATGAACTTGTCGCCAGCGGCGGGTTTTCCGAAGAACTTTATTTTCATCTGAGCCGCTTTGTATTGCATCTGCCCGCCTTACACCGCCGGGTGGAAGATATCCCTATACTGACCAAGACCATCTTAGAACGCATGGCCAGAGAGCGGGGCGAGGAGCCTTTGCTCGTGACAGAAGAGACTCTCCGGCTGTTGATGGATTACCAATGGCCCGGCAACTTGCGCGAGTTAGAGAATGTTCTCGATTTTGCTTCATTGGTGGCGGGCAAGGGGCCGATTGATCCCAAACATTTGCCCAAGCAGTTCAACGATGATGTGGGGAGTCTGTTTGTTGGGGTCACGTCGGATGAACTGCCGCCTATGAGCGAAATTGAACGCCGCTACATCTTAAAAGTGATGGATGCGGTCAACGGCAACAAAGTAAAAGCCGCCGTGATTTTAGATATCAACCGCGCTACGCTCCACCGCAAATTGCAAATTTATGAGAACATGCGCCGCACAGAAATCGCATAACCGCAATCGGCGAAATTGACCTCCAAGCCCGGCCCTCAGCGCCGGGCTTTTTCGTATGAATTGAGGGTTTACACTGTGCGGGACTAAATCCATTGAACGGTTGCAAGGCGTTCTTGATGAAAATCGTCTTTGTGAATCATACCTTCCCGCCGCACAGCATGGCCGGTTCGGAATTGTGCGTACTTCGGCTGGCGCAAGACTTGCAGCGCCGGGGCCATGAAACCGTGGTGTTTTATCGCATCGCCGATGAAACGCTCGATGAACTCGCGTTGGTCGAGGGCGAATTTGAAGGCGTTTCGACCTGCGCGATCAACCATACCTACCGCTTTGCGCGTAAGTTTCAAGACATTTATTTAAACCCGATCTTAGCGGCGCGGTTTGCGCATTGGCTTCGTCAACAAAATGCGGATGTCGTCCATTTTCATCATCTGACCAACCTTTCACTGTCACTGGTGCAAGAGGCAAAGGCGGTTGGCTTGCCGGTTGTGTTGACGCTGCATGATTATTGGCTGTTGTGTCAGCGCGGACAGTTGCTGCGCCGTGATTTGAGTTTGTGCGACGGCCCCGGTGATGCGAAATGCCGGGCGTGTTTGTCAACGCAATTATTGCGCGGCCCGGCGCAGCGCTATGCCTCGGCGTTTATTGGTCGGGCGCTATCCGGTTCCAATTCCCGGCTTATCGTTGATGGGTTGGATATAAGAAAAGCGCAAATCCATACGCCCAATGCGAATTTTGTTGCGCGGACTTCATTTCAATTCGACGGTCAACTCGGCGACGCGTTGTTGATGCACCCGCCTGCGGAGGTGCGGTATCGTTTGAAATTAAATTCGCCCGCGCACTTTGTTTCGTCGATTGCTCTTCATCCAGACGTGTATCAGAAACCCGGCGGCGGGGTATGGTTTTTTGTCGAACGCAATGGCGAAACGCTGTTGAAACAATGGCTGAATCCAAAAGAGAATGAAGAAGACCAAGGCTGGCATGAGGTTGCGATTGACTTGCCGCCCAGCGAGTCGGCGCATGACGAATTGGTGTTGAAAACTATTGCTGAAAATGAAGACGCCCAATTTTGCAGCGCTGGTTGGAAGGCGCCTCGGGTTGAGTCTCTTACGCCCGCGCCAACGAAAGCCCATGCAGTCAGCGGGTGGAAGAAGCGCTTGTTTACGCTGGCGGCGGACGCGATTGTTCATCTGTCGGCGCAGGCGCGCGAGGGCATATCGCATCGAAAACATTGGGCGCAGCGCGTGATGAACGGCGCCGATCTTTTGGTCTCTCCCTCGCACTTTTTGGCTGATTTTTTTATTCAACATGGCGCACCGAAATACAAACTGATCGTGTCGGACAACGGCTTCCCTGATGCGCCCGCTGCGGCGCCGCGCACAACCGGAACGCCTCTGCGGTTCGGTTATATTGGCACCTGGATTCCATCAAAAGGCGTCCATCTACTGTTAGAGGCGTTTCAAACAATTGACCCCGCCGATGCGGTGTTGCATGTCTATGGCTTCTTCCCCGGCTATGCGGGTTATGAACAGTACGAAGACGAACTGCGCGCGCTTGCGGGGCCGGCGGTCGAGATGATGGGGCGCTATCAACCCGAAGACGCGTATTCGATTGTGGGTGGCTTTGATTGTTTGGTGGTTCCATCTATCTGGTGGGAAAACTCGCCGATGACCATCCATGAGGGCTTGCAGATGCGCGTGCCTGTTTTGACCGCTGATGTTGGCGGCATGGCGGAACAGGTACAGCAGGGCGGTGGATTGACCTTTCGCCATCGCGATGCGGGCGACTTACGCCGCGTGATCGAAAGCCTCATTCAACGGCCGCAGCGGTTAGACGCCTTGAGAGAGTCGGCTCCCGCCGTAAAATCAAGCAGTGAACATGCTGATGAACTCGCGCAACGGTATGAACAACTCATTCAACAAAGGAACGCTTCGTGATTTCAACTTCAGAAAAAGACATCTATTCCGCCTTTGCTTTGATTTACGATACGGTGATGCGCGATGTTGACTATGATTCCTGGGCGCGGCACATCATGCGCCTCGCGAAAAAATTCCGTTTGCCTCATTCCAAATTATTGGAGATTGCCTGCGGCACGGGGACGCTGTCTCTTCGCATGAAGCAGTTGGGCTGCGACGTCACCGGAGTCGATCTGTCGGAAGACATGCTGAAACTGGCGCGGATCAAGTTACGAGAAGAAGGCGTCGACTTGCCTCTCTATCAAGCGTCGATGGACAACTTGTCTGCGCTCGACCTCGAACCCGTATTTGATCTAGTCACCTGTCTGTATGACAGCTTAAATTATCTGCTTTGCGAAGAGGCCGTCTTGCGCTCGTTTCACGATGTCTACGAATTGTTGCGCCCCGGCGGCGGATATATTTTTGACGTGACGACTGAATACAACCTGCTGCATAACTTTGCGGGTTACACCTTCGCCGAAAATTTTGACGACGTGTCGTACATTTGGGAAAATGAGTACGATATTGAAAAGAGCATCTGTTCGTCAAAGGTAAGCATGTTTCGTCTGGAGAACGCCGTGTATCAAAAATACGTCGAAGTGCACCGCCAAAAGGTGTACGAAACCGCGTGGCTAAAACAAAGCCTGAAGGCGGTCGGCTTTGAAGTATTGGGGACATTCTATAATATGACCGACAAGCCGGTGAGAGCAAAATGCGAGCGCATCCATTTCGTTTGCAAGAAACCCAAATAAGCAGTCTTCGCAAAATGGAGAGAGGCGTTTCGTTCGCCAGCGTCATCTGGTCCAAATAAGAGGGCGCTACTTGATTTTACGCTATGACCGGTGCATCTTTTTTGCTAGACTAAGCCATCGTTTAAGGGAGAAATATCAATGACGGAATGGCGCGTGTACGGCTGTGGTTCTGCTTCATCAAGCCAGTTTATGCAAAGCAGCTACGAGTTCACCAGCGGTGATACCCGTTTGCATGTGGATTTTGGCAATGGCGCTCTCTATCAACGCTGCCGCCTCGAAGGCGACATTTTTAAAGCGCTTGATTCGATTGAGCACTTATTCATTACCCATAGCCATGCCGACCACATCGTCGATTTAACCCGCCATGTGGTGGCTTGGAAATACACCCCCAACTACAGCCCCGGCAAACCCGTTCATTTATATGCTACTAAACATACGCTAGAGCGCGTTGAACACCTGTTGGAGTACGCGACCTTTCCCGGGTTGTTTGACGAGGTTTTTGTTTCGCACCCGGTCGAAGAAAACCGGCCCATGCAGATTGGCCCATTGACGGTGAGGCCGTTTCTGGTGAAACACATGCCCGGCGCGGTCGGCTTGCATGTCGAGTCGCCGGACGGCGCCAGCGCGGCGTTCACAGCGGACACGGCGCCGTTCAATGAACTGCACGCCGAAATTCAAGACGCTAGTTTATTGATATCAGAAGCGAGCTTCTGTGAAAAAGACCACCCCATGCACCTGACCGTCTCGCAAGCGGCGGAACTGGCGGAAAAAGTCAACGCCAAAACCTTGCTCATGGTCCACGCCTATCCTGAAGTCGAAGAACTCGAACAAACGCAATTACAAGACCGCGTGGGTAAGTATTTTTCGGGCGAATATTTTGCGGCGCATGATGGAATGTCGCTGGTTTGGGACCCGAACAGCCAGTCGTGGAACCAAAGCAAAATGTTTTGAGGTTCGTGTTCGTATTCGCGCCGGAACGATTACCGCTTCCATGAATAGACCCGGAAGAACAAAAAAACGCCTGCTTCGCGCCGCGCAAAATGCTGCCCTGGTTTTTGCTTCGGTTTTGTTTGCGTTGGTATGCATCGAACTCGGGGTGCGGCTGGTTGGCGTTTCATATCACAATGTTGTTCTTAATCAGGCTATGATGCTTGATCCTGTCTGCGGCTTTCGTCTTAAACCCAATGCGAAGTTGGCGCTCGCTCCAGGCGTTTTCCCTGAAGTGAAGATCAATACATTCGGCCATCGCGATCAAGAATATCCAAAACAGAATGACCATTCGTTGCGCATCCTCGCCTTGGGTGATTCGTTTGCGTATGGGCGGGTGGCGTATGAATATAACTTTCTTACATTGCTAGAAGAGCGGCTGGATGAGGCGTTTGCTGATGAAACAATAGAAATACTCAATTCAGGCGTTCCCGCGTATCAACCGGTCAATGAATTCGCTTACTTGAAAGCCTACGGGTTTCGGTTTGAACCAGATGCGGTGATTTTTTGTCTGTATGTGGGCAACGATCTCCGCAACAATGATCTCGCGCCGACAGACATTCATCCCGAAACGCCAGTGAGCGATTTGAAAACCGCAGCGCCGGTAATTTCGTTTGAATATTGGCTGTCTCATTCAGAAGTCTACTGGATGGTGCGCAATATTTTGATGCGCCGGGCGATGATGGGCGAAATCGAGTCGCGCCTGCCAGAATTTTCATCGCGCGCGCTCGATGAGCCAAACCGAATTGAGCCGGATTTTTGGATGATGAGCGAAGACCAATACAAGCACAATATAGAAAACCAAATGCGCAGTTACATCCTGCCGCAATTTTGGAGCGATTGGGACCGCAAGAATATTGAAGCGACAATCGCAGTTACGCTGAAAATGAATGAGGCGTGCAAAGAAAAAGGCATTGATTTCGCGGTGGTGTTGGTCCCGTCGGAAGTTCAAGTTGATGATGACGTCAGCCAGGTATTGTATGAAGTGATCGAGGGCAAGATTGATCGCAATGCGATATCGCTGATGGAACCGCAAGCGGCTTTGTTTACGCGCTTGGCGCAACAGGGCGTCAATGTGATTGATTTATTGCCCGCGTTTCAAGAAAAAGGAAAAGATCAACGATTGTATCTATTGCGCGACACTCATTGGAACGAAGACGGCAACGCCCTCGCAGCGGAGGTTTTATTCGAGCCGCTCGAAGCCTGGGCGGCGGCGAAATTGGCTCAAGACAATTAGATCGGGCGATGAGCAATTCGATAAAAAAGGTTCTTCCGGTATTTGGATGCTTTTTCCCAAATAGAATTGAGATTTATAGAAGCCTCTTCATCAATACTTGAACTTTCGCTGTGTGTGGCATGGGTACAACTCTGCTCGCTTCAGTGCGGGCTTTCAGGCCCTTATGCACAGGCGCTCCCAGAGTTGCACCCATGCCTGATTGGTTCGTCAATTTTTAATATGTCCGAATATGTTTTCTCAAACAAAATTATGGTTCTTCCGGTATTTGGATACTTCATCACAAATTGAATTGCGTTTTTTTGACGCTTTTTCGTAAATACTTGATCTTTCGCTGTGTATGGCATGGGTACAACTCTGCTCGCTTCAGTGCGGGCTTTCAGGCCCTTATGCACAGGCGCTCCCAGAGTTGAACCCATGCCTGATTGGTTCGTCAATTTTTAATATGCCCGAATATGTTTTCTCAAACAAAATTTTGGCCATCCATCAATGTAAGGACTCACTTACCGGATGGACCTAAAAAAAGCCGCCTTTCAAATGGAAGGCGGCTTTTCTGTTTTCTTATTTTAAACTTGCTTTACGCAGTTTTGCCTTGGATCGACAACGCGCCTTCGCTGTAGGATTGACCGCGCTTGGCGGCTTGGCTTTGCCAGGTGTGGCGCAACAGCGTTCCGAGGTTTTCGCGGATTTTGGGGCGTTCGATGATGAGATCAATCATGCCCTTTTCCTGTAAAAACTCCGAGCGCTGGAAGCCCTTCGGCAGTTGCTGACCGATGGTTTGTTCAATGACGCGCGGCCCCGCGAAGCCAATCAGCGCGAACGGTTCGGCAATAATGATATCGCCTAGCGCGGCGAAACTGGCGGCTACGCCTCCCATGGTCGGGTGGGCGATGATCGAGATATAGGGGATGCCGTTTTGGCGCAAGCGGCCAATGGCGGCGCTGGTCTTCGCCATTTGCATCAGCGACAACACGCCTTCGTGCATACGGGCGCCGCCGCCGCCGGTCGAGACGATAATCAGCGGCATTTCATCATTGAGGGCGCGTTCTGCGGCGCGGGCGATTTTTTCGCCGACCACGGAACCCATGCTGCCGCCCATGAACGAAAAGTCTAACGCGACAAAGACGACGGACTGGTCATAGACTTTTCCAAGGCCAGTGACGCAGCCTTCCTGGCGTCCGGTTTTCTTTTGTGCGCTTTGCAGTTTTTTGTCGTATCCGTCAAAATCCAGTGGATTTTTTGAGGCGAGGTTAGAGTCAAATTCTTCAAACGAACTCGCGTCTAACAGGTTTTGGATGCGGTCTTCAACCGGGAACACCGAATAGTGGTCGCACTTCGGGCAGCGGTACAAATTGCGTTTTATTTCTTCGTTGGTGATATATTCAAGACATTCAGGACACTTGGTCCAAACGCCCTCAGGCAAATCGGTTTTTTTGTCTCCGCCGATGCGGGTAAATTCTTTTTTCTTACGAAACCAAGACACTAACATTCTCCTTCAATCACAGATGATTCACAGGTGGTGGAATAGCCGCAGATATACATTTTTGTAAGTATACTAGTTTTCCTAACAATTTGAAGCCGTTTTTTCATGCAAAGCCTCGATGTAGGGTTTGATGAATTTGGCGGCTTCTCTTTCGTGCAGCGCCTTCGTATCTGCAATTAAACGTACGATCGCACTTCCGATAACGACGCCGTCGGCGTGGGTTGCGATGGTTTGGGCTTGTTCCGGGCTGGAAACGCCAAACCCGACCGCAATTGGTAAGTTTGTAAGTCCTTGAATTCGCTGGACATTCTCAGCCAAGTCCTCAGCGATGCTTTTTTGCTCGCCGGTGACGCCAGTACGCGAGACATAGTAAATAAAGCCGCGCGCTTTGTTAGAAATCTTCTGGATGCGCTCGCTGGTGCTGGTGGGCGCGATCAGATAAATATACGCAAGCCCTTGTTTTTCAAGGAGTTCGTTGAATTCGCCTGATTCTTCCAGCGGTAAATCCGGCACAATAACGCCGTCGACGCCTGCTTGAGCGGCCCGTTGGGCGAATTTTTCTAAGCCGAATTTATAGAACAGGTTAAAGTATGTCATTATAACAATTGGCGTGTCGATATGCAGCCGCAATTCTTCGACCCGTTGCAGCGTTTTTTCCAGGGATACGTGTTGACGCAACGAGCGCTGGCCTGCGGCTTGAATGACGGGGCCGTCGGCGATGGGGTCAGAAAAGGGTACGCCCAACTCGATGACGTCGACGTCGATGCCGGAAAAGGCTTGGACGATTTTTTCGGTGGTCCCTAAATCGGGATCGCCCGCCATGATGTAGGTGACGAGCGCTTTGCCGCCTGCGTCATTGCGTCGGCGAAAGGCGTGTTCCAGCGCTGCGGCGCCGCGTTGGATGGTTTGACTGGTTTCGCTCATTAAAATGTTCCTTTGAGGTGCTTGACCGCTGCTTCTACATCTTTGTCGCCGCGTCCTGACAGGCAGACCAAAATCACTTGGTCTTTTTTCATGGTCGGCGCTAATTTTTTCAGATAAGCGATGGCGTGGGCGGTTTCTAACGCGGGCAGGATGCCTTCGCTATGCGCCAGCAGGGTGAACCCTTCTAACGCTTCATCGTCGGTGATGGCGACGTATTCGGCGCGCCCGATGTCTTTGAGCCAACAGTGTTCGGGGCCGACGCCGGGGTAATCCAGTCCGGCGGAAATCGAATGCACTGGCGCGATCTGGCCTTCAGGGGTCTGGATCAGGTAGGTCATTTGTCCGTGTAACACGCCGCGGTCGCCCAAGGTTAGCGAGGCGCAATGTTCGTTGGTGTCGAGGCCCTTGCCGGCGGCTTCGACGCCGATGAGTCGTACGCTCTCCTCTTTTATAAAGTCATAAAACAGCCCCAGCGCATTACTGCCGCCGCCCACGCAGGCGACGCATACGTCAGGCAGTTTGCCTTCGCGTTCGAGTATCTGTTGTTTGGATTCACGCCCGATCACCGCTTGGAATTCGCGCACCAACTTGGGGAACGGATGCGGGCCGGCGACGGTGCCGATGATGTAATGGGTGTCGCGCACGTTGGTTACCCAGTCGCGCATGGCTTCGTTGAGCGCGTCTTTCAGCGTCTTGGTTCCACTGGAAACAGGAACGATCTTGGCGCCCAGCAACTTCATACGGTAGACGTTGAGCCGCTGGCGTTCGGTGTCTTCCTCGCCCATGTAGATGATGCACTCCATCCCCAGCCAGGCGCAGGCGGTCGCGGTGGCGACGCCGTGTTGTCCCGCGCCGGTTTCGGCGACGATGCGCTGTTTGCCCATGCGTTTGGCGAGCAGCGCTTGTCCGATGGTGTTGTTGATTTTGTGGGCGCCGGTGTGGGCCAGGTCTTCGCGCTTGAAATAGATTTTCGCCCCGCCCAGTTTTTCGGTAAGCCGGGGGGCGTAATACAGCGCGGTCGGGCGTCCGACAAAATCGCGTAAAGCGTTGTCGAGTTCATTATGAAACGCCGGGTCCGCCAATGCGCTTTTCATGGCGGATTCGAGTTCTTCAATGGCAGGCATGAGCGTCTCTGGGACGTAGCGCCCGCCGTATAAGCCAAACCGTCCCACTTCGTTGGGGACAGTGGCGTTAAGGTCTGGAGAAAGAGTCGGTTGCGTAACCATTCAGGTATCTCTCCTAAAGCGTATGTTCGGCAGGCGTACTCTGCGTTCCGTTTCCGGTTGCGTTTGCTGCGCCGAACATTTATCTGAAAAACAACGACAAAATACAAAGCGCCCCGAAAGGCGGTGGATAGAGTGTAGTTGTCAAAGAATTAAATGAAAAGTGAATACAATGAATTCGGGTTCTTCCGTAAATTTGGATACTTTTTTTATATCGCTGCATGCGGCATGGGTACAGCTCTGCTCGCTTTAGTGCGGGCTTTCAGGCCCTGATGCATAGGCGCTCCCCGAGTCGCACCCATGCCTGAATTCGGACTTATGATTGACGAATGTTATCATTTATCGTTATAGTATTGAGAGTGTCTTTTTTTTAGGATGTTACATTTTCGTTGTTATTTTTGAAATTGAATTGCAGACCGGGTTGCTTCTAAGGTCATTCACACAACACAAGGGGTCATCATGCAATCTCGCCAATGTTGTTCACGCCGTACGTTTTTAAAGTCTACCGCTGTCAGCATGTTCGCCGCAGCCAATGAAAGCGTGCTGGCTGCCGCGCCGACCCAAGGCGCCTTGCCGCCCACCGCTCCGGTTGCGCTGCACCGGTGCAATACCTACCAGTTTGAATTGGTCAAATCGCGCTTGTCGGAAATGTTCGACTGGCTGGGCACGGTGCGCGATTTAGTCAAAAACAAGACCGTTACCATTAAAGTCAATCTGACAGGACACCTGGCGAAGGGGTTGTTTTCGCTCAATCGGGTTGAAACCGTATACACTCACCCGATGGTGACGCTGGCCGCCTGTAAGTTGTTTGAAGAATACGGCGCCACCCGCTGCGTCGTGGTTGAGAGCATCTATTCTACTTCACAGGAAGAAGGATTTATTGAAGACGGCTACGATGTCAGCCTCTTCCAGTCGATGTGCCCGATTGTTGAGTTTGAAAATACGCGCAACAAAGGACGCGGAGGAAAATACCACACCCTGCAAGTGGGCGACGATGGTTATCTGTTTAACTCGTTTGACTTCAATCATCGTTACGTCGAGACCGACGTCATGGTTTCAATCGCGAAGATGAAAAACCACGACATTGCGGGCATCACGCTGTCGATGAAAAATATGTTTGGAATTACGCCTAACGCGTTATACGGCAGTGACGCCCAATCGAGAGGCGAAGGCGCTGTGCAGGCGCGCGGAGACGTCTTACACAGCGGCCAGCGCTCGCCCGAAACCGACGGAATGATTTCACCGGTGGTTTCACATAATCCAGGTTTCCGTGTTCCGCGCATTGTGACGGACATTAACCGCGCGCGCCCGATTGATCTCGCGATCGTTGACGCCGTCGTCACCCAGTCCGGCGGCGAAGGCGCCTGGAACGGCGACCAACTCGGATTGTGCGTACCAGGCGTATTGATTGCGGGGACCAACTGCGTGAATGTTGATGCGGTCGGTTCCTCGGTGATGAACGCCGACCCGCAGGCGCTGGGTTGGACGAAGCCGTTTTATAACGGTGAAAACACTTTCCAACTGGCTGCTGACAAATATCTGGGAACCAACAACCTGAGCGACATCGACGTTGTTGGTACGAGTATCGCGGAAGCGCGTTACGCTTTTCTACCCGGCGCGGATAAGGAATAAGGAGACCAACCATGAAACGTACATACATGACATACTTCTTCGTGATCTGCTTCGGGTTGACCTCCTGGAGCCAGGCGACGCCGACTTTTCACGGCAATAACCAACGCACCGGACTCAGCCCCTACGCTGGGCCTGCCAAGCCGGAATTAAAATGGATGTTTTATGCGGATTCTTCATTTTACAGTTCGCCTGCTGTCGGTGAAGACGGCAGCATCTACGCCGCATCGACCGACAATTTTTTATATGCGCTCAACAGCGACGGCGAATTGCAGTGGAGCTATGAAGCGCAAGATTCGCTCTTCTCGGCGCCCGCAATTTCTCCCAGCGGAGAAATTATCTTTTCCGACCACGAAGGCAATGTGTATTCGGTTGATTCGGAAGGGCTGGAAAACTGGAACTACCAAGCTAGCCGAGGCGAAGAAAACCGCATCGTCGCTCCAATGCTGGTTTCCGAAAGCGGGCAAACCTACGCGGTGTCATGGAACAACTATATGTATTCCATTCGCCCCAACGGCGCTTTGCTTTGGAGTACGGACATCGGCGGAAAATTATCGTCTTCGCCAGTGTTAGATACAGACGGCAACATCTATGTCTGCACCAACGACGGCAGCAAACTCGTCGTCGAAAAATATCAACCGAGTTCTAAACGCCAAGTAACCGAGTTTTCAGAGACGATTGAAAGCAACCATAACCGCGTTGTGTCTTCGCCTGCGATTGATACTGAACGCAACGCATTATACGTTGGCGTATCGCGCACCAACGACGGCGCCTTGTATGCGGTTGATCTGGGCGGAATGCGCCGCAAATTTCGGGTGACGCTGCCCAAAGCGGTGTACTCATCGCCTGCCATCGGGCCGGACGGGACCGTGTATGTTGGTTGCCTCGACGGTTCGTTATACGCCATTGACGGTGATGCGCGCAGCATCAAATGGAACTACTCTGTCCGCCCGGCTGAACTAGCGGATGATCCCGATTATTACGGCCCTCCGTATGTGATGGGATCGCCAACCGTTGACGCCAACGGGACCGTCTACTTCGGCGACACCAACGGCGTGTTATATGCCGTCAGTTCTGAAGGCGAAGAAATCTGGCAGATGAAACTGGCGAATTCAAATATTACGGCGGCGCCAGTGATTACTTCTGACGGCGTAATTCTGGTTGCAGCCTATGACAGCACGCTCTACGCCGTTGGCGAAGCCACCCCGATTAAAGATTGGGCGTCATACGAATAAAAGGTGACCTTTAAATTTTTTTGGGGAGGGCGAACCTAAATGCCATTCAATTGCGGGAAAAGTTCTTCAGTTATCCCCCCGGCGCTTGTAGCGCCCCCCCCTTATTAAGGGGGGCTAGGGGGGATCCGAAAACGCGACCCGCCATCGTTCACCTCATGGGCTGGCTTTATTTCATTCAGCCTTGACTCGCTCCAAGAGTGGCGGCGAATTTTCTTAAATCCAAAACCAAATGAAATCGATATGGTTCCTTATGCCTGATATCTACACGATAACCCTAAACCCCGTCGTCGATTTGATCTATTGCGTCAGCTCGTTTGAAAAAGGCGATACAGTACGCAGCCGCGCCTTTGAATGCGTCCCCGCTGGAAAAGGATTAAACGTCACGACTGTCTTGGCTGCGCTGGGCGTCCCATCCACGGCCTACATGCTGCTGGGTGGAAATGATGAAGACATGTACCGTCGCTATTGCGACAAGCGCGGGGTGGAGATGAAGGCGGTGACGGGCGGCTTTTCCGTGCGCCGCCATTGCACCATCCTGGAAGACGGCGGCGGCGTGACTCATGTGCAAACCCGCGGCTGCGACGTCCAAAAAAAATGGGCTGACGAGTTGGTCGAACAATTGCTCTCGTCCCTCGGAACAGACGACTACGTTGTCATTTCGGGTAGTTTGCCTCCTGGGTTGCCGGACGATTATTATTACAACTTGATCGAGCAATGCCGCATGTGCGGCGCCTTGACCATTCTCGACGCCAGCGGCCCGGCCTTGATGCGCGGCGCGAAGTCTCACCCCTACGCGGTCAAAATCAATCAAGAAGAAGCCGAAGAATTGTCTGGGCGCAACATGAACGGCGCCCAGCAGGAGTTCGCCGCGTTGCAGGCGGTACACCAGATTTCCAACATCCCGTTTTCGGTGATTACCTTGGGTTCTCGTGGCTTGATCGCCGGGTGCGAAGACGGCGTCTGGCGGATGAACGTCGAGATGAATCCCGGTGAAATTCATGACTCGGTTGGGTGCGGCGACGCGCTGGCGGCGGGGCTGGTTGTGGGCATGATTCAAGACCTGCCCCCGGAGGACATGTTTAAAACCGCGATTGCGGCGGCCTCGGCGGCGGTGAAGCACGTCGGCCCCGGTTGGCTCGACCGCAAGCAACTTGAGGCCATGAAGGCGCGGGTCAAATCGCGCAAAATCGGCGAACTGTAGATCAGAGCCAATCCTATGTTGTTTGCTTGCATGAAAGGGTAATGAAATGAAAATACGATTTTTCGCGTTGTTGTTACTCGTCTGTCTTTGTTTGTTCACCGTTCGCGCGGAGGAAAACTTCACGCCGTTGTTTAATGGAAAAGACCTGAGCGGGTGGACGCCGATTGGCGAGCCGGGCGCTTTTGCCGTGAAAAAGAACGCGATCTTCACAACTGGCGCCGGGCCGTATCCGACCTGGCTGCGTACAGAAAAAGAATACGAAAACTTCGTGCTGCGTTTTGAATTTCAAACCGAAGGCTGGTATGAAGGCGGCGTCTTGATTCATGCGCCCGCTGACGGCCCGGCTTCAAAATTGGGATTGAAACTCCATCTTCGCCACGATCAGAAAAAATACGGCGCGCGCTCGCCGGGCGCCATCTATGACGCCGCCGCGCCAATGGCGATTGCGAACAAGCCGTCGGGCCAATGGAACCAATGCGAAATCGTCTGCGATTGGCCTACGTTAAAAGTGACACTCAATGGCGAACTCATTCATAATATAAATATGGAAAATGATGACGCCTTTCGCCATCGCTTGCGCAGCGGTTTTGTCGGAATTCAAAACATCGGCTGCAAGGGGTATTTCAAAAATATCGAAATCAAGACGCTGCCCGGCAAAGAGCAATGGACAGACCTCTTCAAAGACGGACTGGACGGTTTTCACCTTCATGAAAAAACCGAATGGAGCCTTGCGGACGGCGTCCTCACGGGTAAAGGACAAAATGGGTTTGCCAGCAGCAAAGAAGAATTTGACGGCCCGATGGAATTTCAGGCCTGGTGTAAAACGATTGTGAACGGTAACGGCGGCGTCCATTTTAACTGGGCCGGAGACGGGCACGGCATCGAAGTGCAATGCTTCAACTCGCCCGACAGCACCAATCCCACAGGAAGTTTATATGGCATCGCGCCCGCGCAACGCATCGTTAGTTATGACGAAGAATGGTTTCTGTTACAAGTTTTCAGCGACGGCCCGCACGCTATGGTTCGAGTTAATGGCGAGAACGTGTGCGAGTCCAGCGAGATTGCCGAGCCGCATCGTGGAAGCGTCGCATTCCAACAGCATACGCCTGGAACCGTTATTCAATACCGCGACGCGAAGATTATCAAACGAAACTGGCGGTAAGAATTTGAAGTTCAAGGTCAGCGTCATTGCGAGGTGGGTTAACCCACCAGATACAACCAGTTGAATGACCGAAGGGGCGAGTTTATATCTCGCCCCTTTTTTATATGAACGCTCACAATCCTATTTTTTGAGAATTCAATATTACAACCGGCTTGGGTACATCTCCATTCGCTTCGGTGCGGGCTTTCAGGCCCTTTTGCACAGGCGCTCACAGAGACGCCCCCAAGCCTGTTTTGCTTAGCATTGTCCCGCTTGGCGGATTAATAACCAGCAGGGCAGGGTGGGTTAAGTATAAAGAACCCATCCTACAAAAACAACATTATGCCCGCTATTTATAATCGCCTTCGGCGTATTCGGTTTCGCCGGTTTCGCAGACGAGAATTAAATCGTTGCTTTCCGTATCCACAAACTTACTGAAGTCATAGCCGCCGTATTGCATGACCTGGGTGAAGCCCGCTTGCTTGGCGAGGCTGACCAGTTCGTCGCGGCGCCAGGGGTGGTGCATCAGCTGATGGCTGTGCGAGCGCCAGTCGCCGTTTTCTTTCACCGCCGTGACGAAATGAAACGTCAGATTGGGCGTTCCAAATTCATAATAGCGGCAAAAGACGTATTCCTTATCGTCGAGGATGCGCGACTTGACCGGCATGTCGCGTTTTTTAACGTCGAGAATGCGCTGGTAATTCAGGCAATGAAAAATCGCGGAGCCGCTGGGTTTGAGCGAGGCGATGGTTTCGTTGAAGCATTTCAAAACATCTTCTTCTGTGAGTAAGTGCGATAAAGTGTTGCCCACGCAAACCACGGAGTCAAATTGTTGCTGAATGCGTTTGGAAAAATCGGTAATCGGCAGGCAATGAAACTCGATGTCCAGTTCTTTTTCATCGGCGAGATGTTGCGCGCGTTGAATCATGGCGGCGGCGCTGTCGATTCCGACCACGTTCATGCCCATGTCGCCCCAATACAGCGAGTGGCCGCCCGAGCCGCAGCCCAAGTCGAGGATAGAGGTCGCCAGGCATTCACGGAATATGTGTTGAAAGAAAGGGTTTTCGCGTTTGAGGCGCTCTTCCCAGTCGATGAATGCGTCGTAGTCGGAAGCCAATTGGTCATAAAATTTCATTACAGAAACCTCGATCCAGGGTAGTCGTGGGTTGTTGGATTCGCCGCTGAAGTTTCAACGGCCCGCTGGGCGGAAAAGCGTAGAATCCAACGGAATGATTATACCCGATGTTGTCGCTTGCGAAGGGGAGCGGCGCTTGTCTCTTGAACGATTCGCCGGGTGGAGTACGCTCATAAAAATTGTGAATGCGCGCGGGGTTTTGTTTGAGTAGATGAAATGAAGACAACAGATATTGCCGTGATTTTAGTCCGGCCTCAGATTCCCGAAAACGTCGGCTTTGTTGCGCGTTCGATGAAGGCGTTTGGCTTTGACGATTTGCGTTTGGTGAGCGATCCCGCCCGTTGGAGCCTCAATTCGCCCGCTTACCGCACCGCCAGCGGCGCCGAAGACCGCCTGCTCAACATGGCGCTGTTTGAATCCCTGGACGACGCCGTCGCCGACTGCCATCGCGTGTACGCCTTTTCACGGCGCGAACATGGGTTTCATCGTCCGGGTTTGGAGCTGGTCGAGTGGAGCCAAGGCGATTGGCGCGCGCAGTCTGGAACCCGCGTCGGGTTGCTGTTCGGCCCCGAAGATGCGGGGCTGACCAACGAAGACAAGCATGTCTGCGACGCGGTGGTTGAAATCCCGTTGCAAGCGGAGACGCTGAGCCTGAATCTCGCTCATGCGGTGGCGATTGCCTTGTATGAATTAACCCGCAACCCTGCGCCTGCGCCCGTCGAGCGTCCCGCCCCGGCGTCGCGGGAGAACCTGGCGCGTATTGGCGACGAACTGCTCGCGGTGTTAGACCATGGCGGATTTTTTAAAGCGGGGCGCCGCGAACAACAGTTTGAAGTGGTGCGCGACTTGTTGTATCGCCTGCAACTGACGCAAGACGAATACCCGGTGTTGATGGGCGCGTTGAAGTCGATCCAGAAAAAATGACCCCCGGGCGGCCGCAATGACTGCCCGGGGTGATGCAACATTCAAACAAAACATTATTTGTCGTTCTTCCGGTATTTGGGTACTTTATCACAAATTGAATTGCGTTTTTTTGACGCTTTTTCGTGAATTTTTGATCTTTCGCTGTATCAGGCATGGGTGGGACTCTGCTCGCTTCAGTGCGGGCTTTCAGGCCCTTATGCACAGGCGCTCCCAGAGTTCCATTCATGCCTGATTGGGTTGTCAATTTGTGAAATGCCGGAGCCTATTTCTGAATAAAAATCATGGCCATCCATCAATGTAGGAACTCAATTACCGGATGAACCTTATTTATATACATCATATTCCACGCTGGACATTGTTTGCCAGGGAATCCAGAACACTTTGGAGCCGTCTTTGGTGAGAATTGCGCCAGGAGAGGCGTCAACGCCGTCAGGATTAACCTTTTGCTGTTTCCATTCTCCATCGTCTTGCTTGATGAACAGAAAGAGATCAATGTAATCGATAATGCCGTCTTCCTCTCTAAGTGATTCGATTAGAACGACGTTGCCGTCTTCTGAAATCGAATAACGATTCGAAAAAGGCAACTGCCATTGGAAATCTAAGAATTCAGGAAGTCCCCATTCATTATTCTTGCCGTTTACGACTGCCAGCCCACGGCTTTCTGCTCGAATTAACAGGGTGTCGCCGTCATTGGCCACATCACGAATCTTAAACTCCAACTCGTTTAGATCATGGTCATATAGACTAAAAAACGATGGCTCAGACCAGCCATCCGCCGATCTCTCAATCAACGCATGGCGTCTTGACTCATCCTCAAACTCAATCTCGGTGAAAACACGATCACCGGATGAGGATATTATTGGGTTGCCTTTGGTATTAGGAACTAAATCAGTTTGGAATTCACTCCCCTTGCGAGTGACGAGAGAACGGCTTGATTTTGAAATATGGGCAAATGTATTCGCATCGGAGCTAAAGGCAGTTTCACCAAAAGCCCCTTCAAGTTCGAATGTATACATAATCTGTTTAGTAACGAAATCAATATACTGCATTTCTGATTGATCTAATTCTGTATTATACAGAATTCGTATCAACCAATTTCCATTATTGCTTACATAATACCCAACATTTAAATTGGGTTCCGAGACATTGAGTGAAGTGTCCAATCGCGCATTGGTCATAGAGCGGTCTAAAAAACGGCCATCACCATTTGATATGATGATATTCCCATCTCCACTTGCCCGAAATGATGTGAGGTAGCCTGGGGTGCCTACCACATTGATTTTTTGTTGCGGCAAAGCAATTTTGCTAACTGCGCTGATTGGAGTAATAAGCAAATCTCTAAATCGGTCAGGTTGTCCGGGCGTTAGTTCGATTTTAGACTGCGCGAAGGTTGAAGAAACACAACACAGACAAACTGTGGTTATAATCAGAATCGTTTTCATAATTAAATCTCCTTTGGCGTTACACCGTTAGTATGGTAGGGTGGGCTCGCGGCAGCAGCCCACCAGGAGAACTTCAGAAGAAAACAATATCGCGCCTCGTAACGAATGTCTGGATCAAAAGAGAATAATTTGAGCAATACTATAGGCGGGCGCGGCGAGGGCAGGGCCGCAAAGCGATGCGCCCGAATCCCCCCTGGCGCTTTCAGCGCCGTCCCCCCTTAAAAAGGGGGGCGAAAAGACCGGGCTTCGAGTCTAAAGTCAATGATATTCATAAAAACAATGTCATTGACTTAAGGGGTGGCGAGCCAAGGCTGAATCAAATGAAGCCAGCCCTTGAAATATTGTTTGAATGTATCGCTTTGTTTGTGCTGTTTTGTGATCCCCCCTGGCGCTTTCAGCGCCGTCCCCCCTTAAAAAAGGGGGGCGAAAAGACCGGGCTTCGAGCCTAAAGTCAATGAAATTCGGATTGGTTTAGGTTTCATTGGTCAGCGCAAAATCGACCGCGTGGAACAACTTGCGGGCGTTGTCGAGTATGCGTTTGGCCAGGCGCTGTAGCGATTTGAATTCCTTGTCGGTGATTTCGACCTCGATGCCGACGAAGCGCTTGTCGGACCAACTGCGCTTTCCGCTGTGGGCGGGCTGGGTGTAGACCACCATCTCCGGCTTGGGTTCATCAAAGTGCATGAAGGCGTATTCGCGCATGTATTCCACCACGGCGGTCGAATCTTTGCGGGTGACTTCATCGGTGATTTCAATGTCGAGAGAAATGCGAAAACGGTCGGCTAACTCGGCGCGTTGAATGACAAAGCCGAAGCCCGCCCGCTGTACGTCGCGGCGGCGGCAGACCTTGGTGATATAATATTGGGCTTGCGGGCTTGTGCCGATGTATTTGAAAATGCCGTTATCGTTGTCGGGCGGCGATAGGATTTCCATTTCATCGCATAAGACGTCGTAGATGTCTGTGATGACTTCGCTGAGTTGTTTGCTCTCTAATTCTCGTGAAAATTCCGGGCCTTCCATTAAAAAAATCTCCAATTCGATGCGAGTAGAATGCAAATGAGGCGGCTATTGCGCCGCCCCATGTATATCATAGCCGCTGGGTTCTCAAGTCGGAACGTTCAATCTCCAGGCTTATTTCAATTTCAACGGGGTCATGCGAATATTGCGGTAGGCCACCGGGCCGTGGTCGCCTTGCAACATCAGCGGGCCGAGCGGGGCTTCGTCGCGGTCCATGTGGGCGCGGGTGCCGCCGGTGACTTCGACGTTTTCATGGACGGTAACGCCGTTGTGCGCCACTTGAATGAATTTGGCGTTCTCGGTTTTTTTGCCGCTGGCGTCAAAGCGCGGCGCACGGAACACGATATCATAACTTTGCCAGACGCCGGGGGCGTTGCTGGCGTTGACGCGGGGCGGGTGGCCTTCATAGCCTCGGCCTTCGCCTTCAACGTAGCGTTGATAAATGCCGCCGCAGTCGGAATGTTCTACGACGCCCTTGCCGTAGCTGTCAAACACTTGAATTTCGTACAGCCCCTGAAAATACACGCCGGAGTTTGAGCCGTTGGGCACAACGAACTCGATGTGAAGGCGGCAGTCGCCGTGTTGATCGTCAGTGAACAGGTTGACGGTGCGGCCTTGCAGCGAGTTGGTCATGATGCCCTCGCCGCGTTCCATGGCGAATGCGCTTTTGTCTTTGCTGCCGAGCTGCACGTCGCCGACGACCAGCCATTGGTTATTCTGGCCTTGGCCTTCCCAGCCGGTGAGGTCTTTGCCGTTAAACAATTCGATTGGCTTGTCTGCTTGCGCGTTGCTTGTTATTGGCGTCGCGATGCAAAGCGATGCAAGCGCAATCAAACTGAGGCTCATGGTAAACCACTGTTTCATCTTTCTCTCTCCCTGTTATTTATATTGTGTCTGATTGATGCCGTTTTCGGCGATCAGTTCATACTCGTCCGTCCATTCGATTGACTCGCCGGGTTCGATGTCGATTTTTAGAAACGGTTCCGGGCAGGTCGCCAGCGTCGTCGACCAATAGTGAAATTCATAGGCGCCGTAGTCGCCGTTGATTTTGATTCCGGCCTTGCGGTCTTGGTTGTAAATGGTCACGCCGGTGTTTTCGGGCGCGACCTCATAGCCTTCGAACTCAGCGTAGATGCTGGTGTTTTTGAGCGGCTTGAGAAATTGCACTGTTTTTCCCTCTGCTTTGGCGTAGCCGTTTAGCGACTGGGGAAACTGCAATTCAAAGGGGAACTCCAGCGTATACGCCGGGCCGATGGGGTCGTCGTCGATGATGGTGAAATTGTGGCAATAATAGTCGGTGTTGATTGGGTTGGAGCCTGTGTTGACGATCTTGTGGTAGATGCTGAAGCGCGGCGCGGCGCCTTCTGCCAGTTGAATGCGCTTTTCGAAGTGATATTTCCAACCCTTAAAGCCGGGCGACTCTTGTATGAATTCGATGCTGTTGGACGTGCTGTTGATGGTCCAATCGTACGCAGTGGCAACCTCGTAGTTTGTGTGAAACTGATAGCCGCTGGTGTTGATGCGCTGTAATTCGCCGATGCCGATCTTGACGAAGGTCTCTCCCCGTTTCGCGTCGTCATAGCCCAGCGGCGTGAACATGCCGAACTCGCTGGCGGTCCCGGCCAGGTCGTCATGGTTTTCTGGGTCGTGGGTGGATTTCCAATCGCCGAAATAGGTGTGTCCGGCGTATTTGATTTGCTGAATCAGTCCCGACCATTCAAAGCGCGAGCCGCGATAGTAGCCGTTTTCTGCATCGGGCAGATAGATCAACATTTCCATCGCGTCGTTTGACAAGGTCGTCTGCGGATAATCGGCGGCAATCGGCGTGAAGGTGATCGAACAGACGATTACGATGCAAGCAAGCAGCGTCTTCATGTTGGTTTCCTCCCACGGAATGAACACGATCAAGCGATATCGAAGAGCAATGATAGAAGCATATCAAAAATGCTTCGGCGCTGCAAATGGCGCTTTGTGTTATCCCTCGATTATCGAAACAATTAGTTTACGGGTGCGCGGGCCGTCAAATTCAGCGAAGAATATTTCTTCCCATTGGCCTAACAGCAAGCGCCCGCTTTCGACTAGCACCTGCTGGCTGTTTCCCGTGAGGATGGCTTTGATGTGGGCGGCGGCGTTGCCTTCGGCGTGGGCGTAGCCTGCGCGCCAGGGGACCTGCCGCTCAAGCGAGGCCTCTACGTCGCGCATTACGTCGGGGTCGTATCCCTCATTGATAAACACGCCCGCCGTGGTATGGGGGACGTATAGCGTACAGACGCCGTCGCTGGAGGTGAGTTCCGTTAGCGCTTTTTGCACCGCTTGCGATACGGCGGTGAATTCGGTGCGGCTGTGAGTTTGTATTGTGATGGTTTTTCGTTTCATCGGGCGGCCCCCATTCTTAACAATATTTTATCAAACGTTCTAGAATCCATCTTAACATACATTGTACTTTCGTTGCGAAAGGCGTGGGTACATCTCTCTTCGCTTCCGCGCGGGCTTTCAGGCCCTTTTGCACAGGCGCTCACAGAGATGCACCCACGCCAGAATTGGCAGTCCGTATTCCCACCCCAAACAAAATGGGTTTTAGATGGATTCTCAATACCCGATTTGATCCCCCGCTGCTTGCGTCGGGGTTATTCATTTTTTAAGCGAATGATTTTTTCGTTGATTATCCATATTCAAGACGAGTGAAATGGTTTACTTTATTGGCATCCGATTGAATTCGATATTTGCGGTTTTTTGAGGAGGAACCAGGATGAATACAGTAACACGACGTGGATTTG
This sequence comes from Candidatus Hinthialibacter antarcticus, assembly GCA_030765645.1. Classification (NCBI taxonomy): domain Bacteria; phylum Candidatus Hinthialibacterota; class Candidatus Hinthialibacteria; order Candidatus Hinthialibacterales; family Candidatus Hinthialibacteraceae; genus Candidatus Hinthialibacter; species Candidatus Hinthialibacter antarcticus. Next base: position 49,516 of record JAVCCE010000070.1, read on the forward strand.
TTGGCGCGGCTGCGGTTGGCGCTTCAACGCTGGCAAACTTTAGCGCTCTGGCGCAATCAGACGGGCCATTGCGCGTGGGCGTGATTGGCTGCGGATGGTTCGGTAATGAACTGATCAAAAACGCGCATCAAGTCGGCGGCGTTCAGGTGATCGCCGTGTGCGACGTGGATTCTGAACAAAGCAAAAAAACGATGGATAACGTCGAGCGCTTGTCCGGCTCGCGTCCGAAGGCGTTTAAGCATTACGAAGAATTGTTAGACCTTTCTGATTTGCAAGCGGTCTTTATCGCGACGCCGCCGCATTGGCATGCGCTGCCGTTTATCGCCGCTTGCGAAAAGGGATTGCCGATCTATTGCGAGAAACCGCTGGCGTATGATCTGCGCGAAGGCCGCGCCATGGTGAACGCGCACAAGAAGGCGGGCAACATTGTGCAGATGGGTTTCCAACGGCGGCAGGTTGCGCCGTTTCACGTGGTCAAAGAACGCTTGCAGCAAGGCGCGCCCGGCAAGGTCGTGCAAGTCGACGCCAACATCCACTACAAAGCGGGCGTACAGGATACCACGCCGCAAGACCCGCCCAAGACGCTCGATTGGGATCTGTGGTGCGGGCCTGCGCCCAAGTTGCCTTACAGCCCCGCCATCGGGCATTTCAACTGGCGGCTTGAGAAAACCACCGGACACGGGCACCTGGTCGATTGGGGCATCCACTACATCGACGCCACCCGCATGATGCTCGATTTGGGAATGCCAAAGTCAATTCACGCAGCAGGCGGGTTGTATCAACTCGACGGGAAAATCACCACGCCGGATACGCTCTGTGTCCACTTTGAATTTGATGAATGCCCGGTTGTCTGGCGGCACCGTCTCTGGGGCGCGGCGGAGTACACCCCCGAAACCAACATCGGCGTAACGCTGTTCTGCGAAAACGAAACCATTTTTGTGGATGATAAGAAAGTCGTGATTGTCCCCAACCAACGCAACGCCGAGCGCCAAACCATCACGCCGGAGCAGGGCAGTTCGGGCGTCGCCCACATGGCGGAATTTCTCACAAGCCTTAAGGCGAACAAGCCTGCGCCGTGCTCGCCGGAAGTGGCTTATCAATCAACCGGGACGGTGCAACTCGGTATGATTGCCTATGAAACCAACAACCGCGTTGATTGGGACGCAAAATCAGAAAACATCACCAATCGCGAAGCCGCCCAGGCGCTGCTCAAACGCGAATACCGCGCACCGTATAAACATCCGTATACGGGGTGAGAATCGTATGCTCGTGACCCCGGGCTTGGGTACGTCTCTCTTCGCTTCAGTGCGGTCTTAATGACTTCCTTGCACAGGCGCTCACAGAGCCGCCCCCAAGCCCGAAGCGTTTGTCGGGTGGATGAATGAAGTGGGGAGGGCGAACCTCCTGGTGAGCCGCGTGTAAGCGAGAACATTTCTTTTGATCGCGGCTCGGCAGGGGCTGGGGTGAGGGGCGGCCTCGCCGCCTTTTATTTTGCAACTAATTTTGTTTCAAATCTTCACCTGCATTAAGAATAAATCGCGGAACCGTTCCGTCGCGCTGGAATTGCATCATTTTAAAACCCTCATCCTCACCTTCTCCCAAAGGGAGAAGGGACTACGTTTTCGCTCATTCATGAAAGTATCGTTTCGCTATGCGGTAGCAAGTAGGGTGGCGTTGAGCGAAGCGAAACCCACCAATAAGAACCTAACAATTTCCGATGGTGGGATTCACTTTTTAAACAGAACAATCACTGGGAATGCGATTCATGCCATGCTCATATTTTTTCTTATAAAACCCTCATCCTCACCTTCTCCCAGAGGGAGAAGGGATTACGTTTTCGCACTGTCTAAGCGATGCCCTAAATCGTCATAAAGAAATAGCGGAAGACGAAGATCACAGACAAAATCGCCATCAGTGGATGAATGTCTTTGAATTTTCCCGTCACGGATTTCAGCAACGTATAACTGATAAAGCCGAATGCGATTCCCTCTGTAATCGAAAAACTAAACGCGATCATCACGATGGTGAGAAACGCGGGCATCGCTTCGGTGATATCGTCCCAGGGGACCATCTTCACTGAGCGCATCATCAGAAAGCCGACGATAATCAGTGCGGGCGCAATGGCGGGATACACGGTCGCGCCGGTGGTGGATTCAACCCCGCTGCCCAGCATCTTCACTAGCGGCGAGAAAAACAGCGCAGCGATAAACAGCGCCGCCGTCACTACGCTGGCGAGTCCGGTGCGCGCGCCGGAACTGATGCCGGCGGATGATTCGACGTAACTGGTGACGGTCGATGTTCCCAACATGGCGCCGATGGTGGTGCCTGCTGCGTCGGCGAATAACGCTTGATTGGCGCGGGGCAGTTCGCCGTCTTTCATAAATCCGCCCAGTTCAGCAACGCCGACCAGCGTACCAATGGTGTCGAATAAATCCACAATAAAGAAGACGAAAATAATGCTGAGAAAGCCCAAATTAAGCGCCGCCATGACGTCCATTTGCATGAGCGTCGGCATGATGGAGGGCGGCGCATCCAAGAACCCCTGATAGGTGAACATGCCGAAGTAGAGGCCGACGCCGGTCGAGACGATCATGCCGACCAGGATGGCGCTGCGGACTTCCAGCGCAAGCAATACGATGGCAGTTAACAGCCCTGCGCCGGACACAAGCACGCTGGGTGAAGTCAGGCGTCCAATGCCGATCAAGACCGCTTGGTCGTCGACTACGACGCCGCCCCATTGAAACCCCAGCAGGCAGATCATCAGGCCGATTCCCGCGCCGATGGCGATTTTCATGGATTGCGGAATGATGTTCATTATCATGCGGCGCAGTCCGCACGCCGTCAGCGCCAGAAAAAGAAGGCCGCTGATGAATACGGCGCCGAGCGCGGTTTGCCAGGGGATGCTCATCCCCATACAGACGGTGATGGCGAAGAATACGTTCGGCCCGACGCCGGGCGCGAGCGCGATGGGATAGTTGGCGTACAGCCCCATGATGAGGCAAGCGATGGCGGAGGAGATGCACGTCGCCGCCATGACCGCGCCCATGTCCATCCCCGCGAGCGAGAGCAGGGCCGGTTGCATGAAGATGATGTATGACAGAGTAAAAAAGGTTGTTAGTCCGCCTAAGACTTCACGCTGAATGGTGGTTTGGTTGTCTGCAAGATGAAACCAGCGCTCGAACATGATTTATCTCCTGTCATAAAAACGGGCCGACAAAAATATCGGCCCGTTGCGCGTTACTTCACATAATCGGTGGTGAACTACATTCCGGGGTAAGACACCACGACTTTTTGAATCACGAGATCACCAAGGCCGAGGCTGCTCGTGATGGGGCTTTTGCCGATCACTAAACGCAGTGCGCTTGAGTTGAAGGTCAGCGGCGCATAGTTATGTTCGATGACGACTTTGCCGTCGACCGCCAGCCGCGCTTTGCCGTTCATCCAGGTTAAGGTGATCGTTTGGGTGTCATCTGGATACAACGCCACTTCGCCGCTGGGCAATGTCTGTTGATACGAAAGTTCCGGCGTCTGGTCGCTGTAACGAACGTCGTTCGGCGCATCAGGCGGGAAATTTTTGATGGTCCATTGCAGGTCAAAGGTTGAATGAGGGTGCGCCAAATAATTTTTAGCCGCAAGCGTCACCAAGTAGGGATTTTTTGTGACGAATGGCTCGGCGTATTGGCTATCGACGGCTTCAAAGAGGGTTAAAAAGACGCCGCCGTCTTCTAAACGGCTCAAGCCGGATGCTTGAATGGTGATTTGCCCTTGGGGCATCCCCGGTAGATCATAACTGATCTGTCCGTCGGCGCCGGGGCTCCAGCCCACTTTGCAGAAACTACCGCCGTCTTGATGGCCCAGCGTCATGCCGTGGTTTAATTTATCAATAATGTAGGGGTTTTTGGAAACCAATTCTTTGTATGGCGCCTGAATACATCCCATTGCGGCGAACAGAATGACTCCAGCGAGAAATACGGAAACGGCTTTCCCCATGTCGATGCCTCGATTCATGGACGGTTACTCTCCTTTTGGCGAATTCGATTGCGTGGACGAACAGCATAGCGTCCCGGTAACAAATCGTATCATAATTAGCATAAAACGTCTGAAAAGCCTACCGCTGGAGTGCATCTCGGTTCAATATAGTCTATGGTCAAGATTACCTGTACTCAATTTGGGAATGCGGATATGATGAAAATCGACGGTGAATTGGACGCTGAAGCCATCACTGAAGTCGAACGAACCATCTCTCTTATCCGCAGCCAGGGCAGCGTCGATTTGTTATGGATTGGCGAAGGTTTAGGGCATGTCCAGACCCAAGAACTAAACCGCTTGACCCGGACCTTCAGAATTTACCGTCAAATGGGCGGGCGCATTGTGCTCGCCGCGTTTCCCGAGCCTGCGTTGCGCGCCATTGAACGAACAACCTGGAAGCGTTTTATCAATGTGTTCAAAACGGTTGAAGACGCCAAAATATTTTTGCGAATTCCGCCAGAACGCGAACAACCGCTTGATCCAGTTGGTGAAGCGCTGGAAGCCCCCGCGCCCCAATTGGATGAAACGCATTCTGTAACCGACGAAAATGGAGCGGCGGACGGGGCCATCCCGAAACCGCAGGACGAAGACCCGGAGGGAAAAGATACAAATGATTGATGCGCGTAAACGTGATGTGGACGGAGTTACTGTGCTTGATATTTCAGGCACTCTCGATATGGACGGGTTTAATTTGCTGAAAGAAAAATTACAAGAAGTCCGGCAATCCGGCTCTGTTAAAATTGTGTTGAACCTGGAACGACTCCATTCAGTGCAAAGCACCGTTTTGGACGGCATGTTGACGCCCATTCGCGCATTGACCATGATGAAGGGAAAAATTGCGCTTACAACAATGAATGAGTCCGTCCATCGCGTAATGAAAACGTCCCGCTTTTATGAACACGTGATCGTGGCGGATTCTGTCGAAGAGGCTGTTGCTGACTTGAACGTGTAGCGCCGCGTTCGGCAAACACGATTAAACCGGTTCCTCTTTTCCCAACGCGCTGTTGATGCTTTTGATGAGGTCGTTTCGAGTAAACGGTTTCTGTATAAACAAAACGCTTTCATCGAGCACGCCGTGGTGAACGATCACGTTTGACGTGTAGCCTGACATAAAAAGGACTTTCATGTCAGGACGAATGATTTTCACTTTCTCCCAAAGGTCTGTCCCGTTCATTTGAGGCATGACGACGTCGCTAATCATCAAATCGATCGCGATATCCGGCTCCGAACAAATTTCAATGGCGTTTGCTGGGTCATTGGCGACAATGACGATATAGCCCGCTGATTCAAGCATTTTTTGCGTCATTTTGCGAACGAGGTCGTTGTCTTCGACCATTAGGATGGTTTCGCGACCGCTATCTTCTTCTTCAATCTTTAACGGTTTTCGTTCGTCTACCGCTTCGGCAGCGTGAGGGAGATACATTTTAAATGTCGTTCCCTGTCCGGGTTCGCTATAAACATTAATAAACCCATTATTTTGTTTGATGATTCCGTATACGGTCGCAAGGCCAAGCCCGGTGCCTTCGCCAACGCCTTTCGTGGTAAAGAACGGCTCAAATATTTTAGACAGCACGTCTTTGTCGATGCCTGTGCCGCTGTCGCTTACCCCGATGAGGATATATTGTCCTGGTGAAAAATAGACATGTTGGCGGCAATATTCTTCGTCAATGGAGACGTTATCGGTTTCAATGGTTAGTTTGCCGCCTTTGGGCATGGCGTCGCGCGCATTCACTGAGAGGTTAATCAGCAACTGGTCGAGTTGCGACGGATCAAATTTAATACTCCAAAGGCCTTTTTTGGGATAAAAGTTCATCTCGATATGCTCGCCGATGAGATGGACGAGAGACTTGATGGACGTTTGTATACATTGATTGGCATTGATCAATTTGGGCGAAATCATTTGTTTGCGAGAGAAGGCCAATAGTTGTTTTGTGATATCCCTCGCGCGGCAACCTGCTCTGCTAATTTCACGAATGTCAGAACGAATTGGGTTATTTTCATCCAATTGTCCTTCAATTAATTCCGCATAGCCGAGTATGACATTGAGCATATTGTTGAAATCGTGGGCAACGCCGCCGGCAAGCCGTCCAACCGACTCTAACTTTTGCGACTGGCGAAGTTGAAGGGAGAGTTTTTCTTGTTCTTTTTCCGCGTTTTTTCGCTCCGTGATGTCTTGGATTGTGCCAAACATGCTGATGGGCGCACCGTTTTGATCATATTCAAATTCTCCGACGCCATACATCCAGCAAGTTTCGTTGTCTGTTTGCCGGATAATTCGATATTCTTTATCGAATTTAAACTTTCTAGCCATGATATTGGTTAGGTACTGTGTCATCATGTCCTGGTCATCGGGATGAATTAAATCAACCCAGGTTTGTAGGGTTTTGTGCACATCAGGAGAAATTCCCAAGATGCGGTTCATTTCCTGAGAGCATGTCCAATAATCGTCGGTAATATTGAAGTGGTAGGAGCCAATCTGGGCGACTTCTTGTGATTTTCGTAAGTAATATTCGCTATTGCGCAAGGCGTCTTCTGCTTGTTTGCTTTCGGTAATGTCCTGAACCGTTCCAGTCATTTTGATGGGAGCGCCGTTTTCGTCGTGCTCCAACTCGCCCAGGCCATGGATCCACCGTTCATTCATGTCCGTCTGACGAATGACCCGGTAGGTTTTATCAAAGCGGGTTTTGTTTTTGATGCTGTCTTCAAAATCGTGTTCGAGTGAATCCCGGTCATCAGGATGAACCACTAGCAGCCAGCCTGCTTTTGTTTTGGGATGGTCTGGTTGAATTCCAAAAATTCGGTCTAATTCTGGAGAGCATTGAAACTGGTCATTTAACAGATCAAAACTATAGGAGCCGATATGAGCGATTTCTTGTGATTTGTGTAAGAAAAACTCGTATTCGAGTAATTTGTTTTCTGCTTGTTTGCTTTCGCTGATGTCACGAATTATTCCCCACATTGCTTCGGGTTGCCCGTCTTCGCTACGCAATAAAAATACCCGAATCTCAACAGGAATGATCGTTCCGTCTTTTCGTCGGTACTCTTTTTCATATACATCAGAATACCCTCTGGAGAGTAGCTGCTCTGTAGCGGTTGCTCGTTCAAATTCATGCCACTTCTCGGGAGTCAGGTCAAAGTAGTTTAATTGGCTTAGTTCTTCTGCGGTGTAACCGAGCAAGGCTTGATAGGAGGGGTTTGATTCAATAATTCGCCCCTCCATATCAGTACAAGCGAATGCGTCCTTCATTGAATCATGAAGACGATGATACTTGGCTTCGCTTTTATTCAGCGCTTTAGCGACGGAAAGTTTTGTTGTGAGGGTGTCTCGCGTTTTCGTAATCAGGTTGTTGACGGCGCGGGCGAGTTGGTTGTAATCCTCATTCCCTTTGATTTCATCAACTTGGACGGCGTAGTCGCCATCAGCGGCCCGTTTCATTGCATCAACAAGGTGGTTCAGATCAGATGGCCCAAGTTGTTCTGACATATTCCCGATTCATTCTATCTTCAAAGATGTTTGAGTCTTAAATGGCGCAAAATGAATACCAGTATTGGATTTATCATAAAGAAAAATGAACGGGTTTTCAATAAGAGATACGATTAAATGCTCAATCTTGGTCTAAATATTATATCTTAATAACAGAATGTAGTATTTAAATCGTTTGGTTTCTCGAAGGAAGACATGTTTTTGAATGAATCGTTGCATTATTGAGAAAAAAATGGTTCTTCCGGTATTTGGATACTTTATCACAAATTGCATTGCGTTTTTTTTGACGCTTTTTCGTGAATTTTTGATCTTTCGCTGTATCAGGCATGGGTACAACTCTGCTCGCTTCAGTGCGGGCATTCAGGCCCTTGTGCACAGGCGCTCCCGGAGGCGCACCCATGCCTGATTGGGTTGTTAATTTTTGAAATACCGGAGCCTGTTTCTGAATCAATATTATGGCCATCCATCAATGTAAGTACTCACTTACCGGATGAACAAAAAAAATATACATGATTTGGAACCCGGCGACCGATAATCACGTAAGTTATTAGCGAAAGGAAAATTCATGGAGGCGGCTGTGCTTGAGGAATGGGTGGAACAATGCCAGAAGGGCCACACGCGGGCGTTTGCCCGTATTGTTCAAGCCATGCAGCAGCGCATCCTGGGGTTTCTCTTTCGTATGACCCAAAACCGTGAATGGGCGGAAGAAATCGGGCAAGAAGCTTTCTTACGCGCATTCCAAAAGATTCACGATTATGACCGCTCAAAAGGGACGTTTTCAACCTGGTTGTTTCGGATCGCCCGCAACTTGTGCATCGACCAAATGCGCAAGCGCAAAGGGCGCTACTCTTCGCTCGACGACGTATTGGTATATAAATTAGTCTCGAAATTCCCTCAGAAACTAAATTGTATCAGAAAAATCAAGTTCCATCCTTCCAAGAGAAGACGTGAAGACAGATTGTCTTTCCAACTCTTGTATTGATATTTTCATATTTGCATAATCTCTTAAAGCTTGTTTAGGTATAAATGCAGTAATACCTTCTTGAGAGGAACGCAATTTGTATGGGTCATCTAGAAAGTTTGTTGCCTTCCACTCCAGTATAATTAAACAACCATTTATATTTTGATCGTCTAGCAAACCCGGATTAAATGCAATGTTTTTTGATAGAGAAAAAAGATTTCTAGCGTATGAACTTGCCGCTCTTGATTGATACGTTGTTTTTAAGGTGTTATAGACTACGCCATGGTATAAATGCAACATGATTTGATATTCTTCCACTGAATTTTCATTTGAAACGACCGATATTCCATCTTCTACAAAGTTTAATGATGCAGTCTCTGGCGAGTCTTCAGTTTTTCTTATTATGTAATAGAACTCATTTAAATGCTTTTGCTTAAAACTCTCCCCAAATTCAGTTCTAGGATTCCAGATAATCTGATCTGTAGTTAGTCTTGGTACTTGATTCGTTACGCACCCATTCATTAATAAAACCAGAGAAAAATAAACGATACAATTCAATATCTTCATTGTTGTGTCTCCAAACGCAATTTCTGATATTTATTGTCTAGAATTATCACAATGTTTTCTGCATGTATAGTAGCAGAGGGATGGTGAGCAGACCTTGAGAGTGTTATTACTCCGGCTTCCAGGGGTTAATGACTTTAATGCCGCAGCCGTCAAAGTCCTTCGTATTTCTCGTTGCGATGGATGCGTTTTGCGCTTTAACGATTGCGGCGATCATTAAGTCTACGGCATCAGTATTGAATCCTTCTTTCTCGCGCTTTGCCGCGATGCTTCCATAAATAAAAGCGGCTTCTTCATCAAATGAATAAATACGCCCGCGAAACGCTTCATTGATAAAAGCCGAAAAGCTGCGCTCGAGTGCGCTACGACGCTTGCCTTTGGGGAGACGCGCCAGCCCTCTTTGAATTTCCGCAACGGTTATCGTGGTTAATGACAAATCCGTTGGTTTGTGCGCCGCGACCCATGCTTTCACATTTTCATGCGGCTTTTCGCGCATGAGTTCCGAAATCACATTTGTATCAAGAATAATCATCAGTCAAAATCGACAGGCTTACGTTGAGATTTTCGCTTCGGCAGTTCGACGTTAACGCCGCGCTTTGCGCCAAAATGCTTTTCAGCCAAATCGAGGATGCTAACCGGTTTTAAGCGATTGGCTTGGGACGCTTCTCTCAGGACTTGGCGGACATAAGACTCAAGAGAAAGCCCCGATTGGGCCGCATGGACGCGCAGCGCTTCTTTTGTTTGATCGGGCAAATCACGAATGGTGATGCTGGCCATAGAAATCTCCTTTTGATATCATTGTAATCAACGCAATCAATGATGTCAAATGATTGTTTATTGTCATTTTTAGGGATTGAAACGACCGAAACGAGGGGAGGGCGAGTCTCCTGACGAGCCGCGAAGCAGCGAAACGCATTTTTTCAATTGCGGCTCACCAGGAGGTTCGCTCTCCCCAAAATTTGAATTGGACTTCTAACAATTCGCAAACTAAACGCGTTTGCGTTTGGAGGTGGGGAGGATGCTCATCTTCTCGCGGTATTTGGCGACGGTGCGCCGCGCGATGTTGAGGTCATAGTCGCGGTGAAGAATTTCGGTAATCTTTTGGTCAGAGAGCGGCTTTTTGATGTCTTCGTCTTCGATCAGGTTGCGGATGATTTCCATCACGCTTTTGGCTGACATATCGTCGCCGCCAGTCGAGTCTAACCCCGTCGAGAAAAAGTATTTCAACTCAAACAACCCGCGCGGCGTCTGAACGTATTTCTTGTTGACCACCCGGCACACGGTGGCTTCGTGAATGCCGAGCTCATCGGCGATGTCGCGCAGTTTCAGCGGCTTCATTGAGGTGAGGCCTTCATCTAAGAAACTTTCCTGCTTGTCCATGATGGCGCGGGTGACGCGGTATAGCGTGCGTTTGCGCTGCTCAATGTTGCGGATCAACCAGATAGCCGATTGAAATTTCTTCTTGATGAAATCGAGGTCTTCGCTGGAAACGCCGTCGGGGTTCTGCAGCATCTCTTTATAGCGGCGGCTGATGCGCAGCGGCGGCGCGGAGTCGTCGCTGACGCGCACCTGCCATTCATGGTCTATCTTTTCGACGAACACGTCAGGGCTGATGTATTCATTGCTCATCGCCTGATAGCGCATCCCCGGGCGTGGATCGAGTTGAGAGATGATGTCGGCGATTTCCTGCACATGCTTCTCGGTGACGCCCAGCGCCCGCGCAATTTCTTTCAGGCGTCGGCGTTCGAGCTCTTCCATGTGGTTGCGAATGACTTGCAGGATGTCGTCGTCGTCAATTTCTAACTGGCGGCATTGAATCTCCAGGCATTCTTCCAACGTCCGGGCGGCGATGCCCGGCGGTTCGAAGCGATGGAAGATTTTCAAAATTCGTTCAATTTCAGGAACTGGTTTATCAAAGGTGAGGGCGATATCTTCCAGCGGGATGTTCAGATACCCGTTTTCATCTAACTGGTCGATGATATATTCGCCGATGGTATATTCGTCTGAATCGTTGGTTGAAATGCCCAGTTGCCAGAGCAGGTGGTCTTTGAGCGAAACTTCCTGGGCGATTTGCATGTTGGAGTCGTCGTCTTCTGATTCGGAATACGACGAGGCGCCATGCGTAACGGAGCCGATATCGCTGCTGTCGGCGAAATAGTCGGCCCAGTTTTCGTCTAACTCGATGCGTCCGGTATCGGTTAAACTGTCAGACGAGTCGTCTGAACTGTCGCTCGGGGGGGCTTCTTTTTCTTCGGGGGTCGAGTCGGCTGAAAACTCTTCGCGGTTGCTGGCGTCATCATTGATATCGTTGACCTCCCCATCTTCTAGCAGGGGGTTTTCGACCATTTCTTCTTGCAGCAGTTCGTTTAGCTCCAACGTAGACAGTTGCAGCAGTTGGATAGACTGCTGCATCTGCGGCGTCATAATCAGCCGCTGCGACATCTTTTGTTGAAGTTGTAATCTCTGATCCATAATTGGAACCAAAATTTATGTATAAATTTCCATGCCAATTTACTCTTTTTAGAGGGCTGTGTCAATGGCGTGTGGGCGGTTCGGGTTTTTTATCTAATTGAATTGTTTTAATTTACGGCACGGCTTGGCTGTGCGCTGGACGGGGAAAATAATTCTAAATACTACTGTAGCAGCAGATTTTGATTAGACAAGTCTTAAATTATCTTTCTAAAAATTCGATCTTTTGTAACAAGAGCGTTTGTAAATAATCGGACTGCGCGACAAAAGCGTCGAGTACGCGTACGGCGGAGCGCAGGCTTTCTTCGGCGCCCTGGGTCTCAGGCAATACCATCAGGCGCCAACGGTTTTCTTCATGATCGAAATGCGCTTCCTGCAGCAACTCATTGAGCAGTTCCATTGCGAGAGGGTGTTCTTTCGCGCAATCCTGAATGAGGCGTTCCAGGCCTTGTGCGCGCGCAATTTTTTCGCGGCTGGTTTCGCTGGGCGACTCTTCGGGAGGAATGGTGTTGATGCCTGCGCGCGCTTGCGCCGCGAACCCGCGCAGTTCCTGCACGGCGGAGCGCATTTGTTCGCGTAACACTTTGCGGTTTGTGTGCGGTTGGTATTGGCTGAGCAGGGTACGCAAGGCTTGGGGGGCGGCGGTTTCATTTTCAGCAAAGGCGCTACCTATCTTCGCGGGGTCCGCAGGCGGCGCGCCGGTGATGTCTGCGCCCAAACTGAGATTAAACACGGGGACGCCAAACCGTTTGATCTCATGTTCCAATAATAAACGATAGAGGTTGAGCGTGTCGCTGGTTGCGATCTTGTCTCCGGTGACGCTTGTTACATGGTGGCTGACTTGTTCGTCGCGGGGCAGCGATTTGTCGTCAAATATGGTTCCGTCGGCGTAGGCTTTATCGCCGCTGAAGGCGAGGTCTTGCCCCATTAAGAGAATCGGGCGGCAGCCCATACGCGCCAAAATATGGAAGCCCGCCACTGTGACGCTGCCGGAGCCGAACACGTCGCCCTTATCGCCGGTCAGGGTTTGCAGCCATGTTGAAATGGAATTCCCGCTGCGATCCGGCGTGGGGATTTGCCCGACGGGCGCGGGCGCGCCAGTGGTTTCGAGGGTGGTGCGCCAGCTGGCCATCATCACATTCGCCCCAAAATGGCGAATGATGCGCGAGTGAATGCGCGGGTCGGCGACCAGGACGGTTTCATCAGAAGGCGCGGCTTCATCAAACGAGCGGGCGTTGCGCTCGTTGTGGTCCATGGTGAAGACGATATGCGGCGCGATCCCGTGTTTGCGTAGAATGGGGTAGGCCGAGTTCACGCAGGTAATCAGGGCGCGGCCTTGCATGGCTTTGAGCGCGTCGATGCGTTGTTCGAGCGAGGGGCCGGGCGCCGCCAGCACGGCGGGGGTTTCGTTGAATTGCTCCCAAAGATGATTAACGCCGGGAAAGCGCATCAGCGCGTCTGCGTTGGCGATGGTGTTTTTAACGACCTCAACGCCGTGATTGACCCGTGAACGACGGTACATGGTTTCGCGTTGCAGCGCGTCGCGCCAGGCTTGGGCGAAGCGCGCAGGGTAATCGGGATTGGCGCGAGCCAGCAGCGGCGTTGCGGCGACTTGGTGCGAGAGTACCAAAAAGCGCGGCCATTCTAACTCGGCGCCGATGCTGTCGATGGTTTTGTTAAGCGGTTGTCCGACGAACAAATGTAAGCGGCGGTCCGCCAGCATTCGTGACAGATCGACATGGACGAACGCGGTGAGAAATAACAACGCGTCCGGTTCGACCATCGCCAATACGCCGTTTTGCGGCAGGTGTTGCAACACCGCCATAGGGTGATAGCCCAGCCCCATGCCCAATAAAATGACGGCGTGGTCGCGGTTTTGTTCAATCTCCAGCGAGGCGGTCCATTGCTCGACTTCTTGTTTGGGCGGGAGCCCGCTGGTAAACACGCGTTGGGTGGAGCCGTCGAATTGGGTGGGGACATAGGTTTCCACCCAACCGTCTTCGAGCCGCTTGCAGGGATAGGTCCGTTCGATCAGTTTTGTGGCGGCGGCGGCGACGCTCTCAGCCTGCGCCTCGTTAATGGTGCGAAGAACGGTTAGGTTTTTCTGAAAGTATTGACTGCCGGACATCCCGGCCCGCCTTTCCTGTGCAAGTTGGCTTCTATTGTAACGGGTTTAATACGATGTCCAGACGCAAAACGCCCCCTGCGGCGTATTTTTTCAGCGAACAATCAAACAAAACACGACGTCGCATCTGTACTCACTACGCATAAGCGCGAATTTCAAACACGTTTGCGGTTGAATCGCCATTGGTCGCCAACACGCGCAGTTTAATCCCGTCGCCTAATTCTGGCGTGAATTTATGGACGCGCTTGCGCTGGTAATTGCCCTCTACTTTGGCGATGACGCGCTCTTGATTGCCGTGGGTGACGATCAGTTCATAGTCGCGCACGGTTTCGGGCTGCGGGCCGCGTACGACATGGCTGTTGTGGTGGTCGCTATGCGTAAGGAACAACTGGCGGTTGAGCCGCGTATCGAATGTCAGATGGACCTCGCGAAACCGGTGCGGCTGGTTGAAATGCAAATGCAACCATTGCGGCATTTTCATCTGCGGGTTTGACGACCACTTGTTTCTTTTGCCGTACACGCCGCGAGCGACGCCATTGGCTACGTTGTCTGCGCTATAGCCCGGCTTCATGCTGGAGGCCCACACGGTCGCGTCGCGGGCGAGATCATCGGAATCGCTGTTGGCGGCGTCAATGATATAGGCGTCGTCTTTGAGTAGGGTCTGTTGGAGTTCCTGGATGTTGTCTTTGTGCAACTCATTCGGCAGGCAATCATGTTTCACGCAAAGCGCCGCCGCTGTCCCGGCGGCTTGTCCCATCACGGCGCAAGTCGCCATCACGCGGGTGCTGCCAAAGGCGACGTGGCTGGCGCTGATGTTGCGTCCGGCGAACAATAAATTTGATATGTTGCGTGAATACAAACAGCCGAAGGGAATATTGTAGAGCGGCCCTGGAATCGAAATGAACGGCCCTTCGGCGTCCCAGATGCCTTTGGGCGGATGCAGATCGACCGGCCAACCGCCGTAGGCGACGCCGTCATCGAAGGTCTCGCCGCGCTGCACTTCTTGTTGAGTTAACACATGCGGCCCTAAAAAGCGGCGGCTCTCGCGCTTGCCGGGCAGGTAGCCGATCCAATCGAGCGCCCAGTTTTCGCTATTTGGATACTTGCCGCTGTTTTTGATGTGGTCCCAAATGCCAAAGGCGGCGGCGGCCAGCTCGTCGCGGACCATTTCGTTGTCTTTGATGATGTCGTGTTCGCCGCCCCACTCACACCACCAGTAGCCGTATTCCCAGGAGCCGACGCCGCGTTTATACAGTCCTTCATGGGGCAGTTTGTGGCTCCAGGCGGGGGCGCGAAACGGCATGGGGCGGTCGTGTTTTTTTGTGACGAATAAGATGGAACTGCCCAGCGTTGTCGTATCAGCCTTTTCGGGCGCCAGCGGTTCGCCGTATTCGTTTTGGGCTTCGCGGCCATGCCGATAGTCGGCGCCGGCTTCCGCGCCCAGTCGTCCGTCTCCGGTGCAGTCGAGAAACTGTTTCGCATAGATGGTGAAGTAGTCTTCGGTGCTATGGCGGGAGACGTGCACCGCTTTGATTTTTGATTTGCCCGCCATCTCAACGCCGCAGCAATGGCTGTTGAGCAACAGCGTAATATTGGGTTCGCGGTTGGCCCATTCATACATGACATAGTCGAACACCTGCGCGGAGCGCGAGGGATTGATGGTTGCTTCTTCGAGGCGCATTTCTTCGAGAATGCCCGACTCGCGGGCGTCGGTATCGTTGCGGCCGCCGTGGCGGTCTGCGCCGACGATGTGCATGCGTACTTCGCTGGAGGCGTTGCCGCCCAGGATGGAGCGGTCTTGGACGAGCACCACCTTGGCGCCGTTTCGCGCTGCTGCGATGGCGGCGCAAACGCCAGACATGCCGCCGCCCATCACGGCGACGTCGGTTTCTATGATGTAGTGGTCAACCACGTTGCCGTCGCCTTTTTTAATGGACGACTTGCTTTGGTCTAAACGCGCTTCGGCGGGGACTGGCGCTGCGCCTCCCGTGATGGCAGCTGCTGCGCCTGCGGTTTGTAGAAAGCGTCGACGTGACAGGTCAGATTTCGACATCGGAGTCTCCCGGGAAAAAAATGTTGCGAATTCATAAATTCAACAATTCGGAATGAATAAAAACATTTGTATAGTAACAAACATTGCGTTGAAATGCGACACGCGCGGCGCGGACAAAAAAAAGGCCCGATGTAAAGGGGAAAACATCGGGCTTGGGGAGGAATTACGAAGATTTTTTTGTTTTTCGTGGAGTGTTTGAAACTCCAGTTGTCTTTCTTTATAAGCAGAACTTGTGCCAATTTTATGACGGAATGCGAAGGAAAACGTAGTGGATTGATTTTCTTGCATTTAGTAATTAATGCGTCAAATTTCGGACGGAGTTGTGTATTATGAGAGGTTACAAAAGAGTGCCTGCTGTTTCAAATAGGGCAACAGGTGATGATTATTTTTGATCGGTTATCAATTCTGCGACACCAATGTTGTGATATTGTGAAACAGCGCAAACCGATGAATGATTAGGCTGGTTATTGGCATGGGTACAACTCTGCTCGCTTCAGTGCGGGCTTTCAGGCCCTTATGCGCAGGCGCTCCCAGAGTTCCACCCATGCCTGATTGGTTTGTCAATTTGTGAATTGCCGGAGCCTGTTTCTGAATCAAAATCATGTCCATCCATCAAGGATAGGTACTCACTTACCGGATGAGCCGTTTTTGATTGGTTATAAAATCTGCGACGCCAATGTTGTGATATTGTGAAACAGCGCAAACCGATGAATGATTAGGCTGGTTATTGGCATGGGTACAACTCTGCTCGCTTCAGTGCGGGCTTTCAGGCCCTTATGC
>JAVCCE010000071.1 GCA_030765645.1 Candidatus Hinthialibacter antarcticus
GACGGACCCAGGGTGGGACGATCTGCCGTTCACAAAGCCTCGTGGGTGTACTCTCATCCCGAGGCTTCGTCTTTTTCTATTCAACTTACAAGAAAGATACAAGGGTGGGCTCGCGAAGCAGCCCACCGATTGTTTTCGAATAATTGAATCTGGTGGGTTAAGAACCCACCCTACAAGATCAATATTTTAAATACTTTGATAATTTTGTTTTAACTTTTGGATTTTTGCGTACAATTAAATCGTATAAATATGGCCAATGTTCAGAGGCGTTGTGCCTGCCTTGCATACTTGCTCTGACAAATCCAGACGTTTTAAGAAATTGATTACGTCTTAAATCTTCAAGATGAATTGGGTCATCCAATGAACAAACTTTTTGTATTTCACCTTGAACATCACTACCGTCTTTCCAGCCAGCATCTTCGACAAAATGAGAACGCTCCGATGCTTTCCAAATTTCTGATATATAACTCTCCGGTCTGGTAAAATAGAAAAGAACCAAATCATCCTCGTGACATTGCGTCGGCAAACTCCAATAGTCTTCAGTTGACTCTAGTAGTTCTTCTTTCCACTCATTATTCACAGGTACAATCCAAACATTGAATCCTAATCCATATTCACGTCTCAGTTCAACAATGGTCAAGTTTTCAGGCGCTGCAGGCCAATTGTGTTCCCAACAGACAATCCAATCGCATTCATCAGGGTCGTGCTTATGTGCATAAAAATTTTTTGATTTGAATTCAAATTCGATGCGAATTTTCTTTCGTTTTCCCTTTGAAATCGTATAAGCGATGCAATCAGGAAAACCAGGTTTAATCTCTTCAATATGGATACGGTGTTTTCGTGCATAGTCAGAAAATAAAAATACTACGCCAACTTCATGCGTTGGCGCTGAATCCATTGGCGCGCCTTCGATGGGTTCAGGATGATGCTTTCGATGTTCGGTCATTCGATCACCTATCAATCTGGTGGGTCAAGATCCCACCCCATAATGGGTTTGAATTAATTCTCTCACTCCTCTGACGCTGTGGCGTTGGTCTTACCGTTGCGAAGCAATCCCCAAGCCAGCGAGCCGATTGCGAGCAGCAACAACACACACGAGATCGGCCGCGAGAAAAACATCATCACGCCCGCGTCCGGCAGCATCAACGCGCGGCGCAGGTTGCTCTCGGCCATCGGCCCCAAGATCAGCGCCAACACAATCGGCGACGCGGGGAACCCGAAACGCCGCATAAAGAACCCCACCGCGCCCATGCCCACCGCGACGTATATATCAAACGCGCTGAAGCGAATCGCATACGCGCCGATTACCGACAACGCACAAATGATGGGTAAGAGAATGCTCTTGTCGATCAACACGATGCGCGCGATCCAACGGGTGGAGGCGAGCCCCACCGCGCAGGTCACCACATACGCCAGAAAGATAAACGCGAAGATGGGGTAGACTACATCCAGGTGATCGCGAAACAACAGCGGCCCCGGTTGCAGCCCCTGCACGATCAGCCCGTTGAGCATCACCGCCGTGACCGCGTCGCCGGGAACGCCCAGCGTCAACATGGGGATCATCGCGCCCGCCGTGGCGCCGCTCTTAGCGGCCTCGGGCGAAATAACGCCTTCGGGGTTTCCTTTACCGAACATCTCCGGGTGTTTTGAAAAACGCTTGGCTTCGTTATAGCCGACAAACGCGGCGATATCGCAGCCCGCGCCCGGTAAGGCGCCAATGGTGGTTCCCAACAACGCCGAACGCACATAACTCACCCAATAGCGAGTGATTTCTTGCAACTTGGGAAACGACAAATTCAACTTCGCGACCGAAGCGGTCGTTTTGATTTTCTGCGTCAAATCGTCGAATACTTGCGCGAAGGCGTACAGCCCAATCAATACGGGAATAAACCCGATGCCTTCGTAAAGTTCCACCACGCCGAAGCAAAAACGCGGCGTTCCATTCATGGGGTCGAGGCCAATAGTCGCGAGCAGTAATCCAAAGAAGCCGGAGATCACGCCCTTCACCACATCGCCGCCGGAGATGCCCACGATCATGCTGAGACCGAACACCGCCAACGCAAAATATTCAGGGCTGCTGAATTGCAAACCGAATTTTGACAATTGCGGGCTGAGAAAAACCAACAGCACTGTACCGATCATACCGCCGACGAAACTCGCCAGCGTCGCGAGAATAATCGCCTTGCCGGCTTCGCCGCGCTGAGCCATCGGGTAGCCGTCGAGCAGCGTCGCCGCCGAAGCGGGCGTCCCCGGAGTAGCGATGAGAATCGCGGTGATCGAGCCTCCGTAGATGGCGCCGACGTAGATGCCGATCAACATTGCCATGCTGCCTTGCGGCGAAAGGCCCATGCCCAGCGTAAACGGCATGAGCAAGGTCACGCCCATGGTCGCGGTCAGCCCCGGCAACGAACCGATCAGAATTCCAGAAATCACCCCAACGACCAACACACACAAAATCATCGGGTCAAATGCAGATGCGAGATTTACCAGTAGCGCTTCCATTACGCCCCCCAAACGCCCGGCAAGGGCACGTCAAGCACAGTTTTGAATATCACATACACAATCAACGTCACGCCGATTGACCACGCCCCGACATGCAGCGGGCGGCGTTCACCCAGCAATAAAAGCATCAACGCCAGAAAAGCCAGCGTACTAATAATGTATCCGACGACAAACATCATCCCGGCGTAAACTGCGATACAAAGAAACACAATCGCAGGAAGCGTGTTGTTATTTTTTTCTTGCGGCGCACATTGCGTCTTCGTCATCATCGAACGTAGAAACAGAACCAAGCAAAAGAACGCCAGCAGCCCGCCATAAAACAACGGCACGGTAAAGCGGTTGACTTCAGAACCGCTCTGCGTGAGCGCTTCGTTGTTTGATAATAATTTTGAGGTCGCTTCAAATTCAGAGCCTAAGAATGTTTTGAACTCCTGCGGGCCGCGATAACGTAACCCCAACAGCGCTTTCTTTGCGGACTCTTGAAACGGCGCTGAATCAAAGCCTGCTTTGAATCCCGCCTTGAGTTGAGCAATGATCGCGTCGGGGGTTTCGGGCGGCGCCGCTAAGCCGCGCCAGGTTCCATGAACCAGTTCGACGCCCTGTTCGCGCATCGTGGGGACATCCGGCAAACTGGAAAAGCGCGCATCTGACATAACGCCCAAGCAGCGTAAAGTTCCCAACTCTAAATACTGCAAGACCTCCGCCGGACTGACCGAGACCGCGTCAATGTGTTTGCCTAGCAACTGCGTCACCGCAGGCTTAGCGCCATTGTGGGGAACATGAGTAAATTCTACGCCGGTTTCTGATTCGATTTTCAACGCGCCGATGTGCCACACCGCGCCGGGGCCTGAATTGCCGATGGTCACGGCGCCGGGATTCTGCTTGGCATGTTCGATAAACTCGGCGAGCGTCTGCCAGGGGGAATCAGCGTGGACGGTAATCGCCGCCGGATCTTCATTGAGTTGCATGACGGGCTTGTAATTCAGCGGCGATAAGTCGACGCGCCCTAGCGGCTGGTAGGTGCACAGTTCATAGGTAATCATGGTCACGGTATAGCCGTCGGGCCGCGCCGTCGCGCCGAACGAATGCCCCACCGCGCCCGAACCACCGGGGCGGTTGAGTACGTTGACCACCGTTCCAAACGCGTCGCTGGAGTGCATCGCCAACGAACGCGCCAGCGCGTCAGTGCCGCCGCCCGCGTCCCAGGTCACCACAATCGTGATCGGCTTTGATGGAAAGCGCGACTCGCGTTCCGCGCAGCCGATAAAAAACACACAAACGCATAGCGCCAGTAGTACCATTCGCCCCAAAGATTTCATTGCAATTCTCTCTACTTTATTTGCCCTCACCCTAGCCCTCTCCCAGAGAGAGAGGGAACGCTTCAATGCTTAGTTATTGATTAGAAGCCATCTCAAAAATGATGAACATTACGATTCGCGATCAAAGCGTCTCTAACCTAAATTGACCTGTTCAGGCGCGGGTGTATCTCTCTGAGCGCCTGTGCAAAAGGGCCTGAAAGCCCGCACCGAAGCGAAGAGAGAGATACCCGCGCCATTCGCAAGATTACTAATTTTTAATTTGAGATGGCTTCTCGTTACCTCGCTTGGATGTTTATTTATTTTTTTTTCGTTGTCTTCCATTCTTCAAAGTCGGCTTTGATTTCGTCAGTCCATTTCATGTCGATTTCGCCCGGCGTGTATTTGCCCTCGCGCAGGCGCAAGTGACCGAACTCATCGCGCAGCCGTACTTCCTCAGAACGCTCGCACACTTCTTCCGCAAACTGCGGCGGGATAAAAATCACGCCTCCTCGTCCGCCCAATACCACGTCGCCAGGCATGACGGTCGCTTCATCAATACGAATTGGCGTATTGATTCCTAATAAGGTCACATCCGCGATGCCCGTCGGGTCCATTCCGCGAATGAAGACGCCGAAATCAGGCAGCGGAAAGATGCCGTCAATGTCGCGTACGCCGCCGTGAATCACCATGCCGGTTTTGGTTTTCGTCCAGATCGAGTTGGCGAGATTGTCGCCCGCGAAGGTACCGTCTTTGACCTTGCCGAACAAGTCGATCACGATCACGTCGTTCTCTGACAGGCGGTCGATCACCCACGAATTCTGCCCGCCCTTGTTACCTTGTTCTTTACCGATGGCCTCAGTCACGCCGTCGAGGTCAGGGCGCTTGGGCACAAACGCCGCCGTCAATGCGCGCCCCACTAAGACGCGGTCGGGATGCAGGTTCATCCACTCGCCGGTGAATTGCAGGCGGTAGCCTTTGCCGTGCAACACGCCCCAGGCTTCTTCAATCGAGACCTCTTTCATGCGTTCTAAAATTTCATCAGGAACGCGCGGGCGCCCGTCGTCAAAACGCGGGTACGGGTTATCGGGCGTATACTTGATGAGTTCTTCTTTGCTGAATGTGCCAAACTGTGCAAACGAGGTTGCGCAAAATAACAACGCCGCCGCCAGCGGCAATATTCTCATTCGTTTCATTTTCTTATTCCTCTCTAATTCAATCCATCAATTCATTACGACCACAAACGGTCCCACGAACGCATCTCGTTCCATTGT
This sequence comes from Candidatus Hinthialibacter antarcticus, assembly GCA_030765645.1. Taxonomy (NCBI): domain Bacteria; phylum Candidatus Hinthialibacterota; class Candidatus Hinthialibacteria; order Candidatus Hinthialibacterales; family Candidatus Hinthialibacteraceae; genus Candidatus Hinthialibacter; species Candidatus Hinthialibacter antarcticus. The sequence goes on from JAVCCE010000071.1 coordinate 5,072, forward strand.
TCCGTCGGTTCAAACAAGCCGCCTTCGTCAGGATGCAAATGTTCTTTGATAACTTCTTCATTCACTTCGATGCCCAGGCCGGGGCCTTTGGGTACCGTGATAAAACCCTTATTGATGATGGGTTTGGAGATGCCGTCCACCATAGTGTCCCACCATTTGACGTCCACGGAGTGGTTTTCGAGCGCGATAAAGTTTTGCGTCGCCGCCGCGCAATGGACATTCGCCATGCAGGAGATCGGCGTTCCAGCGAAGTGCATCGCCATCGCAACGCCTTTGGCTTCGGCGTAGTCGCCGATGCGCTTGGTTTCGAGAATACCGCCCGACGACGCCAGGTCGGGGTGAATCATATCGACTGCATGCGCGTCGCACAGTTTGATGAATTCTTCTTTGAGATAAATGTCTTCGCCAGTCAGCGTCGGCACGTCAATCGCTTCAGTGATCTGGCGCCACATGTCGGTATATTCCCAAGGCACTAAATCTTCGAGCCACGCCATTTGATACGGCTCCAGCGCCTTACCTAAGCGGATGCAGCTGTTCACGCCGATGTGCCCGAAGTGGTCCGCCGCCAGCGGCAGTTCATACCCGACTTCATCGCGAATCGCGCCGACAAAGTCCGCAAGAATGCCAATGCCTTTGTCGGTCAGTTCCATCGCAGTGAACGGGTGTTTGACATAAGAACTGGGCCAGTCGCCCAACGGACGCGTCACCGTGTTGGGAATATCGCGCAGCATGTTGGCGCCGAGATCCATCTTGAGAAAGGTGTAGCCGTCTTTGACGCGATCTTTCATCCGTTGCGCATAAATCTTGGGATCATCCGAATAGGTCGTGTCGCAATACATGCGTATTTTGTCGCGGTATCGTCCGCCCAGCATTTGATAGACAGGAACGCCGTACGCCTTGCCTGCCAGGTCCCACAGCGCCATTTCGACGCCGCAGACGCCGCCCGCCTGGCGGCCATGATGACCAAATTGTTTGATCTTCTTGAAAATCTTTTCGACGTTACACGGGTTCTCGCCCAATAGGCGGCTCTTTAAAAATAACGCGTATTCCTTCGCCCCGCCGTCGCGCACTTCGCCATAGCCGGAGATGCCCTGATTGGTGTCAATGCGAATCACAGGAACCCGCATCGGCGCCCGTTGGACCACCGCAATACGAAGGTCGGTAATTTTTAATTCAGAAGGCGCGGAACTACGATTGACGCCCTGCGCAATCGCCTCATCAGTCCAGATGCTGGAAAACAAAGTGGATGCGCCCAGTCCCGCGACGCCCGCCGTTTGTAAAAAAGAACGGCGTGAATGCAAGTTACCCTTTTTGAAAATATCACCCATAATATTTTTTCTCCCGCAGATAATTGGCGAAATGGAAATCGCGTCAACAATACAATATGCCTATCTCTTTTATCACATCTAAAAGCCTGAATAAATAGGCGCGGCTAGATGAGCCCGCCAAGAGACCAAGAACGGTTCATCCGGTAAGTGAGTACTTGCATAAATGGATAGCCATGATTTTGAATACGAAAACGTATCCCGGCGGATCAATAATTGACAAACCAAATCAGGCATGGGTGCAACTCTGGGAGCGCCTGTGCAATAGGGCATGAACGCCCGCACTGAAGCGAGCAGAGTTATACCCATGCCTATCGCAACAAAAGTACAAATTGTTTTGAGATGGCTTCTCCTATTTCTTGCGCCCTAAGGGGGCAATGTCATTGACTTAAGACTTTTAGCCCCCCCCCTTTTTAAGGGGGGACGGCGCTGAAAGCGCCAGGGGGATTTCAAAACAGCACAAATAAAGCGATACATTCAAACAATATTTCAAGGGCTGGCTTCATTTTATTCAGCCTTGCCCTTGCCACC
>JAVCCE010000072.1 GCA_030765645.1 Candidatus Hinthialibacter antarcticus
AAAGCCCGCACTGAAGCGAGCAGAGTTGTACCCATGCCATACACAGCGAAAGATTAAGTATTGATGAAGAGGCTTCTATAAATCTCAATTCTATTTGTGAAAAAGTATCCAAATACCGGATGAACCACAAAAAACGTGATCGGAGCCATTTTTTCCAGACATGTCACAAAAAGACGGACACTCTCACTTTCATTTTATCGTAGGCAACTCTGAAACGCTTCTCCTTACCTTGTCTACGATGCTCTTATTGCTCGCCGCAGGGATGTACTTTGCGGTTGGCGCAGGCATGGTATATCACTCCGTTCTATTTTTATCCGTTGTTTTGTCGGGTTGGCGGCTGGTTCCAAAAGCATTCAAAAGCGTCAAGAAATTTCGTTTTGATATTTATGTATTGATTATCGTTGCGGTGATCGGCGCTTTGTTCTTAGGCGAATGGTTTGAAGCGGCGTTGGCGTCGTTGCTATTTTCTGTTTCCGGCTGGCTTGAACACTATTCGCAACACCGCGCGCAAGATTCAATCCACGCGCTGCTCTCACTCACGCCGGATACGGCAACGGTTCTTGCAGAGGATCGTGAAACAAACGTACGGATTGAAGATGTCGCGCCTGGCTCAAAGGTATTAATTCGACCGGGAGAGCGGGTCCCGCTCGATGGGCGCGTTATTGAAGGCCAGTCTTACTTGGATGAAAGCCCGTTGACGGGCGAATCAAACCCTCAGGCAAAAGAGAAGGGCGATTCTGTTCTTGCTGGGTCAATGAACCAGGACGGCCTGCTGGTGATTCAAACCGAAAAACCGTTTCAAGATTCGATTATTTCAAACGTCGCCCGCTTGGTTGATTCAGCCAAACGACAACCGACCGAAATTGAAACAACGGTTGAGTCGTTTGCAAAATATTATACGCCTTTGATTTTGGTGATCGCGTTATCGGTTTTTTTAGCAGGAAGCCTTCTGACCTATGATTGGACGACCTGGTTCTACCGAGCGTTGGTTATCTTGGTGGTTGGCTGCCCCTGTGCATTTTTGATTTCGACTCCAGTGGCGATGTTAGCGGCGCTGTCGAATGCGGCGCGGCATGGCGTGATCATTAAAGGCGGACGCTATCTCGAAGAAATTGGCCGGGCGCGCTCAATCTCGTTCGATAAGACGGGCGCTTTAACCGAAGGGCGTCCGCAGGTGAGTTCGGTTTCTCCGCTGAATGGGTACCAAGTCGATGACGTGTTGCTCGCGGCGGGCGCATTGAGCCAGGGATCGACTCATCCGTTATCACGTTCCATCTGGGAGTATTCCAGAGAGCGCATTCATACTTTCCCTGCAACGAGCGACTTCAATAATTTACCGGGCCGGGGGGCCGCCGCATCTATTAACGGGATGCCCCATTGGCTCGGCAGTTTGCGCCTTATGCAAGAGCAGGGCGTTTGTACGGAAGAGCAAGCCAGTCAACTCCAGCAATCTGAAACAGGCGGTAAGACGCTGGTGGCGGTTGCGAAACAAGCGGGCGCCATTGGGGCGATTTCGCTTTGCGATCCGGTGCGCAGCGATGCGGTTTTGGCCTTAGAGCGCTTGCGGGAATTAGGCGTTGATCAAATCGCCATGTTGACGGGCGACCGTCGCGAAGCCGCGTTAGGCGTTGCGGAACAACTACGCATTGAAGAAGTCCACGCGCAGCTTCTTCCGCAAGATAAAGCAGAATTGATTCAATCGCAAACGCTCAAAGCGCCCCCATCCATCATGGTCGGCGATGGGATCAATGATGCGCCTGCTTTGGCGTCGGCGAGCGTTGGCGTCGCGATTGGCGCAAGAGGATCAGATATTGCGATTGAGTCCGCGCCGATAACTCTGTTGGCGGACGATTTGACCCGCATCCCTTGGCTGATTGGATTGAGCCGCCGTACGCGCTCGGTGATCCATAGTAACATCGCAATTGCGCTTGGCATAAAGTTCGGCTTTGTATTGATGGCCGTAATGGGAGCGTCTGCATTATGGGTCGCTGTTTTGGCGGATGTCGGCGCCGCTCTATTGGTAATTTTAAACAGTATGAGATTATTGCGCTGGAACAATGAAACGTAAGATTATAGATTGCCTTGACAAGCCTTCGCGTCGCCGATAGCTTCAATATATCATCCAATGAAACGCTGAAACCATGATAACGATCCAACTCAACGGGAAACCAAAAGAGATTCAACAAGACTGTACGGTTATGCAGTTGCTGGAACAGCTTGCATTGCATCACAAACGAGTTGCGGTTGAAATTAACCGTGAAATTCTCAAACGCGATGCGTATGAAGAACATCGCATTAAAGACGGCGATGAGATTGAAGTTCTCCAGTTTGTCGGCGGGGGATCATAACTTACCATTTGAGGAACCATCATGACGCAAACGAATACAACCATACCACAAGACGATCCTCTTAAAATTGGGGACATCACCTTACGCTCGCGCTTGATTGTCGGCACGGGGAAATACAAAACCTTCGAAGAAACCGAACAGGCGCTCGAAGAGTCGGGAACCGAAATGGTCACCGTGGCGCTGCGCCGGGTCGATCTTGGCGCCGACGACCATTTGCTTAACCATATTGATCCCAAAAAATATATCATTCTGCCGAATACCGCCGGTTGTTACAACGCCGAAGACGCCATTCGCGTTTCGCGGTTAGGCCGGGAAATTGGTAACTCCAATCTGGTCAAACTTGAAGTTTTGGGCGACCCCGATACGTTGTTGCCGAACCCGTTTGAAACGCTGAAAGCGTTAGAGGTTTTAGTCAAAGAAGGCTTCACTGTAATGACCTACACCAGTGATGACCCGGTCGTCGCCAAGCAGCTGGAGGAAGCCGGGTCTGCGGTGGTGATGCCGGCGGGCGCTCCGATTGGCTCCGGGCAGGGAATTCTCAACCGCAATAATATCCGCATTATTTTAGAACGCGCCAAGGTGCCCATCATAGTGGACGCGGGAGTTGGTACGGCGTCTGATGTTTCGCAAGCGTTTGAACTTGGGTGCGAAGCAGTGTTGTTGAACACGGGCATTGCCGGTGCTAAAGACCCAATCCGTATGGCGCGCGCGATGAAACTTGCCGCATTGGCGGGGCGCGATGCGTATCTATCGGGGCGCATTCCGAAAAAGCTGTACGCAAACGCGAGCAGCCCTGATCTCGATTTTTAATGAACACTCCTCACGATTCAGGATTATATCGTTTGATTGACGCCAATGCTGACCGCACAGCGGAGGCGTTGCGCGTCGTCGGCGATATTGCCCGTTTTATTTTAGACGATCAGGAGATCGCTGGTCGTTGTAAGGCGATCCGCAGCGAGTTTTGGGCTGTCTATGCGTCAGTCCCTGGGCTTCAACAAAAAGGGCTGGCGAGCCGGGACAGCGTTGGTGATGTCGGACGCGAATTTCCCTCCATCGCCCATCAAGATGTTAGTCAGGTATTGAAATCAAACATTCACCGCGCACAAGAGTCGCTTCGGGTTTTGGAAGAAGCGTTTCGTTCGATTGACCAAGCAGCGTCGCAAAAAATTTCGACCTTTCGTTATCAATGCTATGACATTGAGCCACCGATGATGCAAGCAATGGACAGCTGGTCATTACAACAGAAATTAGATTTCGGTTTGTATGTCGTATTAGGCAGCGAATTTTCGAATGGGCGTGATTTTCTCGAAGTCGCTGAAAAGGCGATGCGCGGCGGAGCGGGCGCGATCCAACTGCGCGATAAGCAGATGGGCAAGCGTGAACTACTGCAATGGGCGAAGCGGCTGAGAGAACTTACCGCGCAATACGGCGCGACTTTTATCATAAACGATCACATTGACATTGCGTTGACGGTTGAGGCGGACGGAATCCACTTAGGTCAGGGCGATTTCCCAATTGCTGAAGCGCGCCGCATCATGGGGCCGCGCTTTATTATTGGCGCATCGACTCACTCGGTTGACCAGGCAAAACAGGCCATTGATGAGGGATGCAGCTATTTCAATGTTGGGCCGGTTTTTTCGACGCAAACCAAAAAATTAACCATCACTCCCGTCGGGCTTGAGCTTGTGCGCGAGATATCCTCACAGTTTGAGTTTCCTTTCACTGTGATGGGGGGAATTAAACTGGAGCACGTTGGGTCGTTGATCGAATGCGGCGCGAGAAGAATTGCCGTTGTGACTGCGGTCGTTGGCGTTGATGATATTGAAGCAGCTGCGCGCGCATTTTGTGATGAAATTGCGCAGCATGTCAAATCTTAGATTGTATAACAGGCCAACCCATTGTGAATGATTTTGTCATTACGCTTCAAAACAAAGTCCTTCAAGTTTTGTCGGAACTCGGTGCTGCGCACGGCGAACAAGAAGATGATCTGCAACGCTTCCTGAGTGCGCTTGTTGAGTTTGCGCCGAAATCCGCGAACAGCGTGAACCTTCACCCGGAGTTAATCGCTTCTCTGTTTACTTCCGGCCTCTCAAAAAGGCGGCGCCGCAAATCATACGTCTCGATACTATCGGCGTGGCGGGAGCGTATCGACGACGCTGAGTTGTCTCTGCGCCGTTTTCATCGCTCGGAGCTGATCCGTATCGCTATCCGCGACCTATGCGGAATCGCTGGCATTCAAGTTATTACAAACGAACTCGCTTTGCTCGCAGACGTTGTCGTGTCGGATGTCTATGACCGTCTGTGGAATGAGCACGTATTGAAGCACGGTGAGCCGATTGGAGAATCTTCGGGCGAATCGTCGCGGATGTGCGTCATTGGCATGGGAAAGCAAGGCGGCTATGAGCTGAATTTTAGTTCTGATATTGATGTGATGTTTGCTTACGAAGAAGATGGTGAGACGGCGGGTGGGCCTCAGGGCAAATTAGAGAACCGCATTTTTTTTACCAATTTTGCGCAAGAGTTTTGCGACATACTGACGCGACCGACGCCAGACGGATTTTTATATCGCATTGATACTCGACTGCGTCCTGAAGGCGGTAGCGGCATGTTGGCTACGCCGCTAATGGCTGTCGAAATTTATTATCATACCTACGGTCAAAATTGGGAGCGGCAAGCGTTAATAAAAGCGCGCCCCATTGCGGGCGATGATGAAGTGGGCCGTCGCTTCATGTCGCTAATTACGCCGTTTACCTATCGGCGCTTGGTTGATGATATTGAAATCGCCGATGTATTGCGCGATGTAGACCGCTTGCGGATTCGTTCCATGCAAGAAATCGGCGAAGAGAAGCAGCGAGTTAATTTTAAGAACGGCTACGGCGGCATTCGCGACGTTGAATTTTTTGTGCAAGCAGTGCAGATGCTGTATGGACGCCAATATCCAGAAGTGAAGCTTGCTGGCACCTTGGTATCGTTGCAACGCATGTTTGAAAGCCATTTGTTGCATTCAAGCGACTATGAGACGCTGACAAGCGCGTATCAGTTCTTGCGGCGCATCGAGCACCGGATGCAAATGGTCAATGAGCAGCAAGTCTATGAACTGCCCGCTGACGAAGAAGAACGCGCCCGACTGGCGCGTAGTATGGACTATGAGAATTACGCCGCTCTCGAAGCCGATTATCAAAAAATTACAGCGAACGTACGCAAAATATACGAAGGCGTTTTTCAACGTACCGAGTGGGAAGACCCTTCCTCTCTGATAATAGAAGCGGAGCGGGTTACGCCTGAAATCGAAGCCCTGCTGGGGGAATATGATTTTGAAAATCCCCGTCAGGCGTTTAGCTTTTTAAAGGCGTTGCAAAAAGCCAGTGAGCCTCATCTTCAACCCAAAACAACCCGCTTGTTCAAAGCAATCTTACCGCGATTGCTGCATATTCTAAAAGAAAGCCCTGATTCGGATATGGCGCTGTCGAACTTCGAAAAGCTGATTTCCAACTTTCGGGCGCGGACAGCGTTGTACGAAGAAATGAATAACCAGCGCTCGGTGTTTAACCTGCTGGTTTCGATTATTAGCTGTAGCCATTTTTTAACGCGCCTAATTTTACGCGACCCGTCTTTGATGGAGACGCTTGGTTCGGAAGAACTGCTTGAAACGCCGATTGTCGAAGAGACGTTGCAGCGCCATTTGACGCTAATTCAATCAGCGCACCAATCAGAAACATTGCGCGATCACTTATTGCGCGTACAAAACGCGGCGATGTTTCGCAGCGGCGTGCGCTTTATTCTCGGAATAACCGGCGTCGAGCAAACTGGGCGCGATCTCGCCCAAATCGCTGATTTTGTTTTGAACCATTCGTTCCAACCGGTTACAGAACAGCTAACAGAGCGTTTTCCAACTTTCACCCGGAACTGTTCGGATAATGTTGCGGTGATTGGATATGGCAAGTTGGGAGGCCGTGATTTTAATATCGCCTCTGATTGCGATATTGTGTTTGTGTATGAAGAAGGGAACTGTGACGGCGAAGTCGGGGCAGGTGAATTTTTTCATCGCTGGGCGGGAAAGTACGTTAATTATCTCGAATCAAAAAGCGCATTGGGGTTTTTGTATAAACCAGACGCGCGTTTGCGTCCACACGGGCACAACAGTCCAATGGCTTGCAACTGGGAGAGTTTTACTGATTATTACGAGAACCATGCGCAGTTATGGGAGAAGATGGCGCTGTCTCGCGCGCGCTGGATTGGCGGGGCGGATTCTCTGCGAGCGAAGCTATCGGATTTTCAGCAAAAGCTATTGTTTCAGCGGGCGTTACGACGAGACGAATTTGAAGCGATTTTAGACATGCGGCGAAAAATTGAACAAGAGAAACAATCCGAAGTTCTCAAAGCGGGCCCCGGAGGTTTGGTCGATGTCGAATTTATCGCCCAGACATTATTATTGCACTATGGCTGTACTCACCCGGCAATACGCTCAACGGCTACCATCGAGGTCATTCGGCTTGCCGCTAAGGAAGGCCTATTGGATGAGCAAGCGGCGAGTCCACTGATCGAATCATATTTGTTTCTGCGGGAAATTGAGAATAGGCTGCGAATTGTTAACAATGTTTCAATGGACGGCATCCCAAAGCAGCAGGATGAACTTGAAGAGCTAACGCGTCGTTATGCGCTGCGCCTCGATACGGAGAAGCCTACTCCGGAAATATTCTTGCAGTGGATCGCAGAGCACACGCACCAAGTGCGAAAAATTTTCAATCAGTTTTTTAATGAGCAAATGAACCAAGCCTAGAGTGATTGTGCGCTTTAACGGCGTTTTGATCCCATAACCATCCGGCTAATTTTCTTTTTCTTCGTGGGGGTGATATTGGTCGGCGTATTGGTGTCAATCGAGGTTCGGTTTTGCAGCTGTTCATCTACTTTTTGGTGGATTGCTTCTTGGTCTTTATAGCGCTGAATCGCTTGTCCAATCATGTTGTGTTGAACGTCAACCAGTGATTGTTGTGAACGTACGACATCCATTTTGCGACGCTGTTGTTCAATTTTTTGTTGCAAGCGTGCTTTTGCTTTAAGCATTTCTTGATATTCAGGAGAATTGGGGTCCATGGTTTCTGTTGCCGCCGCGATATCTTTTGCCATTTGCTCTAATTCGCCTTGAACCGCACGAAATTCTTGCTCGAAAACCTCTCCCATATATTTCAACATGTCTCCATGTAGGTTAAGAATAATGCTTTGCTTTAAGCGAACGCTATGTTGAAATCCCGGTACGCGGTTGAAATCAAATGCCACGGCGCTTCTCGCTCGAGCGTAATCACCGAGGCGGGATTGAATTTTCTGAAGAATTTGCGGAATCGCTTTTCGGTCCATTAATCCAATTTTCACTTGGATTAAACAGCGTAGCAATTTAGGCAGTTCTAAGAGAACCGGACGGTCTCTCATGTGGCCTTGTACCAACGCTTCCACATGTTTTAAGTCGTCAATTGATCTTTCCATCGAAAGTTTTGCGCGGTCTTTTCTTTCTTTAAATTCGAGCGCTTTCGGCGTGTCTCCAAAGCCTGCGCGCTCTAATTTAGTCAGAAAGTAATTGGTCATTTCTAACAACAAATAGCCGGTCGTTTCGCTGTATTGGACCACGTCGTATGCTTGGTCCAAAATCATGGTAAAAAACGGTTTTATTGGATCTTCATCATCCATGTCTGTGGAGCGGGAACGGATGGATTTGATTTCTTCGGGGCTAAAAATCAGGCTGATTTCTTGCCGTAGAGCAGGTTGTACATTCGATTTTGATTGAGTTGGGGCAAAAAAATGGAACAGCCGGGTGCGAATTGAAATAACGCCGTCGGTTTTTTGCAGGCAAAGCTGATTATTGATATCAAGCATTGAGGTAAAGACAGCGGATACTTCTTTAATGCTTTTACCTTGGATTTGCTCATCTATATTGTCTAATAATTCGTATAATTCTTTCCGTTTTTCTTTGACCAGGCGAAGTCCATCTACTTTTTCGCCGGTTTCGGGGTCGAGATCTTCTGCATTGTCGAAACTTAAGTCTTTAAAAATTAAGTCTCTAACTGTTTCATGTACGTTTTGGGTTGCGGTTAATTCTTCTAAGTAGTGTTTAGATTTTTTCTCTTTTAGATCTTCGAGGGGCTCTTCGTCCTCGTCGTCATCAATGGCTCGTTCTTCGGTTGGTGCTGATTCTTCTATATTCGCATCAGTCGAAAGATCATTAATGAAGTCAAGGTCTAACTCTTCAACTTCAAGAGGGTTAGACGGTTCCCCCGCCTCTAAATCCAACGGGTTTTTTTCAGGGCTAGATTTTGCTTGTTGAAGTAGTCTCTTTTTCATATATCAAATCTTTAATTTAGGTTAAATTAATGGTGATCGACCCACAATTCACAAAGAACAAAGGGAAGAGTATTGCTTATTTTCAATGCTATATGTCACCTATAACAATTTTAGCACAAACCTCACAGTCCAAAAGTATTTTCTGAACTTATTTGCAAAAAGTCTCTCTATTGGTTGGTTATTCTGGTGAAGATTTCTCAAGTAGCATATTCATAGCGCGTGAAAAAAAACTCCACTCTCGGGCGCTTTCTTCCAAAAACTTTTTTCCCTTGGTCGTTATAGAGTAAACCTTTACATTCGGTTTATTTTCCCGCTCCTCCCACTTTGATTCTATCAGGCCCTCTTTCTCGAATTTGTGCAGAGAAGGGTAGACAGTGCCCTCAGCGATGCTAAAGACTCCAAGGCTCTTATCCTCAAGTCGTTGGTTAAACGCATACGCATGGCACGGCCCATCGTTGAAAATGCTGAGGATAATTGGTTTTAAGTGGCCCTTTAAAAGTTCGCGATTGAATTTCATTTATGTACCTTACAATAAAAGGGGTTGTAATGCAAGGTGTGTTTTTGCTGGGATTTTCTTGCATTTTAGCTTTGGGCTGAAAGAGTATGGGTTTGTGCGCTCATGCCTTGCCTTGGTGGCTACGAGGTGGTATTGGCTGGGATTTATATGCTCTTGCTCAGGCGTAATTGTGTTGAAAGGTATGGTGGTTTGTTTGTTATGAGTAGAGGGCGGGGTGAAGTGCTGAGGCTCATATGAATTCTTTTATCTACTGGACTTAGTCGAGTTTAGTTTATCTTTGTGGGCGCTTGCTTCGCTGGTGTTGCTGTGGTATTTTGTTTTCGTAGTGGACTTAGTTAAGTTGAGTTTTGTCTTCGCCTCGGTGGGGATTGGTGAGTTATTTACGCGTTTCATGGTTAATATTGTTTATATATCTGTTTTGTATGGAGTTATGATTACTGTGTGGTAATACTGCTTAAGTGTTGCTGGCTCGAGATGGTTTGTTTTTAAGGTTAAGTATGCTTATCTAGAATTTACTTTAATTTAAGTGGATTTTTATGATGGATACTGCTGTTTTAATTGGCAGGTTTTTGCCTGATTTATAAAATTATAATGAATAATTATTCTCGAAAACATCGCTTACGGTCCACATAGATATGCTTGAAATTGACACGGCGAATCCTTCTGAATGATTTCATATCCTGGTTTGTTAAAATACTTGATATAATAAGTGCAGATTAATGAATTGATTATAAACATTATGAATTGCGGAATACCTGATTACCTAAGGTTATGTTGCTGGTTGTGGCCTCGTTTTTATATTATGTAATTATAATAAACGAATAACATGATAGATTTTATTATTCATTCCTTTGAAGAAACAAAAATCGCGTAGATGAGGCAAGGGGATTGAGGGGGTATAGAAGTTAAAGTGAATTATTAAGAAAAGTTCATGTGTTTTATATGTTTTGGTTTGAAAAAGCGTAATATGTGTTAGGGGTGTAGTCTTAAGTGCATGTTAATTAGATGGTTTTGGAGTTCAGTTCAATCGTGACAGGGCCATCATTGACTAACTCAACGTCCATCATGGCGGCGAAGCGCCCTGTTTCAGTACGGACGCCTTTTGAGCGGCAATAGTCTACTGCCTGGTTGTAGAGTTGCTCTGCTTTTTGGGGTGGAGCGGCGGCGTCAAAATTTGGCCTTCTTCCTTTGCGGCAATCAGCGAACAGCGTGAATTGAGAGACGATGAGCAACTCTCCCTGAATATCAAGTAGCGACTTGTCGAATTTTCCGTCTTGATTTGCGAAAATGCGCAGATTACAAAATTTATCAACCAGCCATTTCATGTCATCAGCGCTGTCGTCTTTGGCAACGCCAAGTAGTACAAGCAGTCCTTGACCAATCTGACCAACCATCTCTCCATCAATTGTGACAGACGCGCGCGATACGCGCTGTAAAATCGCTTTCATTGCAATTCATCTCCAAAATAGGGAATTCAGCGGCAGGGAAGTCGGTCAGCGTGATTTTTCGATTTCGAGTTTTTTTTCTTGCAGGTAGATAATTTTTCCCGGCAGTTCGCGCAGCAGCCGTTCGGCTTTGATTCGGTTTGCGGTGTTGGAATATGTGCCTTGCTGGTTATGGATGGCTTGTTCATCCTGACGAACGCGATTGAGAATTTCCTTTGATTGGGCGATTTCTGAATCAAGCGCTTTGAGGTCGGACGATTTTGTCTGAAATTCGGTCAGAAAATCATCTTTCTCTTTTGAAGGCAAGAAAGGCTTGCGTGAACCTTGCACCGAAGACGTAGATGGCACGACATTGACGGTTTTGGGTCTGGGCGTATATCCGCTTTTCTTTAACGGTTTGCTTGCTTCTTGTTTTTTAACCAATTGGTCGAGCATAAAGATCAACTGAGGGATGCGTGATTCCGGCGGTCGTTGAATCGGACTGGGCTCTCCACTGGGGGGAAGCGCGGAGGGACCGGGCATTCCAAGAGCGGACAGCATTCCACCGTCATCCTCTTGATACATCTGCCGGAAGCCTTCGATCATCTTTTTGACTTCGGGGTCCTGGCAAGCGATATGCTCTCCACGTTTGATTGCGGATTGCAATTTATCTTCGAGGATTTTTCGGCGTACAAACTTGCTCATGGTTCGTCCCTCATGTAATCTCGGCTAAGATGCCGCGAATCCTGGACAATGTATTGTCCGATTCCGTTGATTGTGGTTAAATGCATGTATATTCTCCACATCTTTATTAATCGGCCTCAATCGCTGAATATTAAATCTAGGGTAACTTGATAATCGTATGAAATCCACTTATTTTTCTTCAGCTCTTTCTGGAATCATGGCTGCGACCTGCTGCGGCGTTTTGATGGTTGGCTGCCAAACCCAGGAAACGAACCTATTTAAGCAGAATATCCATGACTCGCTTGAGCACTATTATGATGGCGAAAACCTCGAACGGCAGCGGGATTTTGACGGCGCCGCAGAGGCGTATAAAAAGTCCATTGAGATTTCTGCCAGACCGCGCGCGTATTATCGGCTCGCAATGGTTACGATGGCCGAAGGCGACTATCAGTCAGGAGAAGCCTATTTGCGCGAGGCCGTGCGGCTAAGCCCATCTTTCACGGAGGCGCAGCAACGCATTGAAATGCTGCAGGAGAAAAAGGCGAGTGGAGACACAGACCCCGCCTCTCCTTGGGGGCCGCGCGCAGGCGACGCGGCTTCGGCGGATGCACCTCAAACTGAAGTGAATCCCACGCCTCAAACTCCAGTTGTGTCTGAGCCTTCAGTAGAAGAAAACACGGCTCCAGCCGCAGCACAGATTGATGCAAATCAAGAGGCGAGCCAAGCGTTCCAAAACAAAAATTGGCAACAAGCGTTGACGCTTTACAGTCAGCTGGCGGAGAGCGACCCCAATAATGCGCTGTTTCAATACAGGCTTGGATTTGTTCATCAGCAAATAGGGAAGCCCAGTGACGCGGCCGCTGCCATCGAAAAAGCGGTTGAACTGAATCCCGCTTTTGCTTCTGCGTGGAACGATCTCGGTATTGTTTATGAGTCGATGGGGCGTTCTAGTGAAGCGGTTGGCGCTTATCAGAACGCCATCGCAAAAGGGCCTGAGAACAGCGCTTATTACAATCTCGCCGTCTTGATGGAAAAACAGGGCGAGTTTAAAGAAGCCATTTCGTTGTATGAGAAATTCATAGCGTCTGAGAGACCGGGCGAGTTTAAAGATCGCGCTGAAGCCCAAATGACGAAATTGAGGCGGTATGCCTACTGATATGGCTGCAACCAGCAGTCTTGCTCAATCACGCTTACTTGACGTTGTTTTGGAAGCGCAGCGGCTTCTCGAGCGACGAATGATGCGCATCAGCCAGGCCGTAGATGGGGTTGCGCTATCGATTGCGTCAGTGCGAAAGCATTTTGGCGAGGAGATCCATTTCATGTTGAAGAACAAGTTAGGCCTCACGAAAAACCAGGCGCAGAAACTATTTTACGATTACAAGAACAAAGGGAAAGATGAAGACCCGGAAAATGGCTCCAAAGATCAGCAACCGGGGCAGCCTGAGGAGCAAGGGAACGTCGAGCAGAAGATTTCGATGATTATGAATTACATGCATGATACTTCCACCAAATTAGACCAGATTGAAAAAGACATCTCATACCTAAAAGAGCAAGTGGACCGGATTCTAGAGAAAATCTAGAATCCACAGTTTCATTGATTTATCCACCAGTTAAGTTTACATAATATATATTATGCGAATATGAGGTGCGGTTTTTTAATCCGCCTCTGCAATGAACTTTCTGTCTTTTTTCATTCCTTTCTCCCTTTAAAATCGTAATACAGAACGAATACTATGGATTGCAAATCCAGATAGATACCGTTGAGGAGCGTATAATGAGAGTTTGGGTTTTCCTGTTTGCAGTTGGGTTCTTGATTTCACCTGCTTTTTCAGAACCAACCACCGATTTAGCCCAGCATGACGCTGAGACGAAATTAATCGTCTTGCAAAATCCCTATCTGCAGGTGTTTCTTTCCTACGATAACCAGATTCACTTGCAGTCAATTACATATAGCAACCAGCCCTTCCTGCGGGTTCCTGATGGCGCTTCTTTTCCAACAGGCTCAAGGCTCAAATTGTATAAGAAGCATCCCAAGGAATCGCGCGAAGAGTATGCCCTGCCAAATAAATATACCGCGCAGGTTGTTTCGGATGGCGAAAAATCAAAGATTGATATCCAAGGCCAGGATGGACCGGTATTCCAAATTCAGAGTTCTTACCTCTTTAAGCAAAACGAATCAACGCTTTATATTGAATCCAAAATCACCAATCAGTCTGACGAGACGATTGAATTTTATCCCAGCGAAGAAAATGTCTATAGCACCGAATTCGGCGTTAGTGGGATGTTAAATCCTTATTTTCGCTTATATGCACCGGTTTCTGATGAGATTTCTTCTGTCACGGATATGAAATTTCTATCTGGAAGTCCTGGAGATAAGCAATTTAAACTCGATAAAGATAAAGGGATTTTTGAATTGAAGCATGAACGCCGTGGAGCGGAATTCATGTTTACGAGAGATGAAAACTGGCTTGCTGCGGCTACCGTTCGCGATATTGTTAAAAAAACAGGAATGGTGTGTAGCGTCGATTATAAATTCAATAAACCTCTTGAAAATGTTAAAGATAACGTGATAGTCCTCTTAAGCAATTTTAGCAAGGATAATAAAATATCTACAGACAAGCAGGGTGTGCTTCGAGGTATTAAACCGTTATCAACTCATGTCACCTATGTTCATGGAAAAGTGCGGTTAGCGGCGGGTGAATCTATCTCCTACAAACAAACTTGGGGGTTGGGATCAAGCATTTTACCGATAACGACTGTAGAAAATGGGATTGCTTATTTCAGGCGCCTGGAAGCGTATAAAGTTGAGAACGGCTTTGCGCTGTTTTCGATTTCAACCAACCCCGCTAAAGGTACAGCGGCGTTTCAATGCGTTGGCGATGATGGACTTCCCTTCCGAACGGATACAGTCGTTGTACTGAACCCATTAAATCCTGGCATGGGAACGACGGAAGTCGAAGCCAATCTCCCACTGGTGGTTTCCAGTAATTATAATTTTGGCATCGTTCTGCCCGCAACTGCACCGCAAATAGCAGAATTAAGAGGATTTGCGACGCAAGAAACCCCGTCGATTACAAAATCATTGCGGTTTGTGATTTTAGACCCGGAGACTGATGAGCCGATCCGCATCATTGATGAGGTCGAAGGCCCTTGGAAGGATTATGCCCCAGGAGTGATTAAATAGAGGTCAGATCGTTTTTTTCAGCCGCCAGAACAGATAGACGGTTAAAAACATGCAGATAAAATTGGCTGCCCAAGAACCGACCCAGGGCTGTATAAACCCCGTTTTCGCAATACTGCTCCCCAACATGAGTACCATAAAATACGAAATAGCGGCGAGCAGCCCCAGCCCGACGCCAGAGGCTTGGCTTTTAAGGTTGGTTGTCAGGATAAACCCATAGGCCATTAGACCTAAAAAGAAAACTGAAAACGCAAACGCGTCTTTGATGCGTAAGTGAATTAGGTATTCTCGCGGGTTTTCTCCCATCGCTGTGATTTCAGACACAGTGCGAGACAAATCTGAGCGGGACATTTTTTCAGGGTCGCTGCTGACCTGCGAAAATTCCACTAATTTGCTTGGAGTGCGGCCAATCATGTAGGGGTGTTCTTCAAACTGCTCTCTGAGAATCGAGCCGTCTTCTTGCACATAATGGGCTTGTACGTTATACAGGTTCCAGGCGCCCGCCTCAGCGTTATAGCGGGCTTGCTCGGCGTCTAATCGGGCCGAAACAGTTTCTTGCTCTCCACGGAACTCAAAGATGGTCAGGCCGTATACGACTTGGCTGTGGGGTCGGTATTCTTGGATGTGAAAAACCCGTCCCTCTTCCCCGTAGAGCCAGAATCCCTGCATGGTATCCAGGCTTCCGGTGTCACGGTTCATCTGGATCAACATTTCCGCTTTTGCAGAGAACCGGCTGCTGACAAATTCGTTCACGAAATAAAGTCCGGCCATAATGACCAACAAGAGGCCGATTAACGGCGCCGCCAGGCGATAAGGATGATAACCGCCGACGAATAGCATCAGCATTTCATTGCGGTGTACCATGCGGCCTATCGCAAGTACGACGGACAGAGTGACGATAATGGGAGACGCTTTGGCGATTTCATGAGGAATACAAAGCAGAACGTAGGTGAGTCCCGCAAAAAAAGAGAGATCGTTTTCAATGATTTCTCCCAATTCATCGAACAAAAGCAAGACGAAGGACAACGAAAAAAACAGCGCCGCCATAAATGCGAGCGACTGCAATAATTCAAACAAGATCAAGCGATCTACTGTTTTTATGCCCCATGTACGGCTTCGGATCATCACAACCGCCTAAATCGGTTTAGTAAATATAATGCAAAAATTGCCGCGATGAAATTCGGAGTCCACAGGCCGAGCCAGGGAGAAATCGCTCCATCTTCGACCATCGTTTTGCCGAAATTCAACAGGTTGTAATAGAGAAAAATCACTAAAATGGTGAGACCATAACAGGATGAGCGTTTTCCATAGCCGGACAGCATTCCCAGCAAGGAACCGATCACTGCCATAATCAAGGCCGCAGCGGGCAATGAGTAGCGCCGGGATTGCTCCATTTGCATTTGTTTGGCTTTTTTGAAGAACCAGCGTTTGGTTTTTTCGTTTGTTTCTTGGTCATATCCCTGCCAGAGTTCGGCTGTTTTGTGTTTGAGTTCCGCCCCGCTATAGCGTTGTTCTTCCGGCCCGGTTCGGGCGAACTTGTTGAGTAAGGCCGGGATGCCGATCGAAAAGGTCATGCGGTCGAAGTCGATCAAAACGTCGCGCTCTGGATGCGGCATTTGGTGCAGACGCCCGTCATCCAGCGTGAATGAGATACTGCTGTTTTCGGGAGAGTATCCGATGGATGCGCTTGGTGATGAAATCACTCCGGCGATGCGTCCGTCGCGCTCTTCAAATAGTTTGAGGTGGCTCATTTTGCCGCCATTGACGCCGCGCGCGGAGATAATCATGTCGCCGAGATGAGAAAATTGGCTGGGACGTATGCCGGCGGTGGCGGCGTTTTTGAGCACGTCCGCCGCTGTTTCGCGGACAATACGCAAGCCTTTGGGAGCGATGCGGTGGCCCCACCAAAGCAACATCATGGTCAATATTAATCCTAAGATGATCGCCGGAACCAACAATTGAAAGGGAGAATACCCAACTGAGCGTAATGCAGTGAATTCATTTTCTTGAACCAGGCGCCCATAGACCATCATGGTTGCCAACAAGACCGCCATCGGCAGCGTCAACAGTATTATGGATGGCAGTAAAGAGGAAACCAGTTCGATTGTGGTCGTCATCGACGCCCGGCCCGCAACCAGAAGTTCGGTCAGGTTGAACAAGCGCCGGAGAAGAAAGACAAACGTGAATAGCACCACGCCTTCACCAACGGCGCCGAGTAATTCTATAAACGTGATGCGATGGATGAGTTTCAACATAGTCGCTCTAGATCAAGAATCCCTGTAAGACTGTAACCGCCTGCCCGCTCAGTTGGACGGCCCGGTAAATGCGTCCACTTGGTAGATGGGAATCTTCTTCATTCGGGTTCGCTTTCCGCAATAACTTCAATACGGTATCCTACTGTTGTGAGTAGACAAATCCCAGCGATTCAACCCAAATTGATTCTCTTAGCGGCAGTTCCCTGTCTGGCGTTTGCAGCATGGTTCTATTCATTTTCTTTTGGCCTGGTTGATGATGCGTATATCCCGCTGGTTTATGCGCGCAATTTTCTGGCGGGACACGGCATTGTGTTTTACCCCGGCGGCGAGGAAGTGGAAGGGTTCACAAGCCCATTCTGGTTTTTGTTAATGGCGCTGATGGGTTTGTTTGGCGCCCCACTGCCAAGCGCGGCGAATGTGGTTAGTTTGATTTGTGGTTTTCTCTCGTTGCTTTCAGTTTTCTATATCTATCGCGATTTGTTTTGCGAAAATTCTCAATTCAATCTATGGCCCATGCTGGCTGCTGCGGCTTTGGCGTCAGATGTTGGTTTTGCTGCATGGTCTTCGTCAGGGCTGGAGACTTCCCTGTTCGCGCTTGTTCTTCTTTGGTTATTTTGGTTGTATGAAACAAAGCGTCCTGCCTGGGCTATTTTTTTATGCCTGCTGGCGGCTTCGTTGTCTCGCCCCGAAGCGGTACTTTTTATTGTTCCAATCAGCATTGGATTGTTGCTGCGCGGGAACTGCAAGAAGGCGCTGGTTTCAGGGCTGATCTTTTGGTTGCTCCCTCTCGTTATATTTGAAGTGGGGCGTTATCTCTATTTCGGCGTCTGGCTTCCCAATACATTTTATGCAAAACACGACTTTGGCGGGTTGCAATTATTGCATCGTGGTTTCAGTTATTTATACACCTTTCTGGTTCCGCGCCCATTGTTATGGATCGCGACTTTGTGGCTGCTGTTTTCATGGGAAGACCGAAAGACGGCCTTGCGCTGGTGGGGGTGGATTGGAGTCTATGTGATTGGCGTCGTTGCTGAAGGCGGCGACCATTTTGCCCTGCACCGATTTTTTGTTCCGATTTTACCGCTATGGACGATGGCTGCCGTTCGAGTGATTCAAATGGGCTATCAAAAATTATTGCAATACGTCGCTTCCAGCAAACATCAAAAATTAAACGTCGTATGCGTTGTGTTGGCTGGGCTCAGTTTGTATGCGTATTCATGGCAATTATTCCATTATGAAGATCGCGACGCCTATCGGTTTTCGACCGGCGCCCGGCGATATTTAAGCGAAGTCGAATGGACAAAAAATTGGCTCTTAATAGGAGAATGGCTTAAGCGACGCTATCCCGAAAATACTGTAATTGCTGTGACGACTGCGGGAGCGATCCCGTATTCGAGTGAGTTGCTCTGCATTGACATTTTTGGACTCAACACACGAGAGATTGCTCATACGCCGGTCTCTGACCGGGAACGTCTCTACGCCGGGCATGAAAAAAGCAACCCGGACTATGTATTCGGGCGAAAGCCTGCGTTTATTCAGCTATTTCCCCTTCTGTTCTTTTCCTCGCGTGAATATCCTTTTGCAGGAGCCTATCACAGCGAAGATGCGCGGCGGGAATGGCTTGAATCAATGTTAACATTTCACGCGCAGATTGATTTGTGGAACCATTCAGCGTTTCAAGAACAATACGCGTTTAAAACTTTGGAAACCGAACACGGGTTCATCTCTATTTTCGAGCGGAAGGATTTTTATGACTGAGGCGCGCTACTTTCCATTCAGCGCCTACTTGAAAGAACGCTTCGGCGAACGCGTTCATAAAGTATCGATTGACGCTGGTTTCACATGCCCCAACATCGACGGCCTCAAAGCGGAGGGCGGTTGCACCTATTGCAACAACGAGGGCTTTAGCTATAACTCCCGTCGCATGATCCGCCCCATCCCGGAGCAGATTGAAACGGGCGTCGCATTTATGCGTAAACGTTTTAAGGCGAAAAAATACATTGCGTATTTTCAGGCGCATACCAATACCTACGCGCCCGTGTCGCAACTCAAAGCGGTGTATGACCAGATTCTTCCGTATGAAGAACTGGTTGCATTATCGGTCGGGACGCGCCCGGATTGCATTTCAAACAAAGTTCTCGATTTGTTAGAATCCTACAGCGATCAGCGCGAAGTGTGGGTGGAATACGGCCTGCAAACGACGCATAACGAAACATTGAAGCGGGTGAATCGAAAAGATACCTACGAGCGATTTCTGTGGGCGATTGAGCAAGCCGAAGGGCGCAATCTGAAAATCTGCGTCCATGTGATTCTTGGTTTGCCGGGCGAGTCGCATGAAGACATGATGCTGACCGCCGAGCGCTTGGCCTCGGTTCCTTACGATAGTCTGAAAATTCACCTGCTGCACGTGATGAAAAATACCCAGATGGAAGACGAGTACCGACGCGGGTTGGTGAAGATGTTTACCCTTGAGGAGTACGTCCAAGTGTGTTGCGATTTCGTCGAGCGCATCCGGCCCGAAGTGAGCATTCAGCGCTTGACGGCAGACGCGCCGCCCAGCGTATTGGTCGCGCCGGAATGGTGCCTGGAACGTAAGCATGTCATCAACAGCGTTGAGGCGGAACTCGAGCGCCGCAGCAGCCGCCAAGGATCGGCGGTTGATCCCGCTTGGTTGAAAGACCAATCATGGCGTAAACTTGTCAGTAACGGTTCGGCAGAACCCGTCGCCGAACCCGACCATACCTTACCCATCTTGCAAACGGCATAAAACTATGGAAAAAATTCAACCTCTCTCAATCAAACGCCAGGGCGATGATGTGCTCATTATCGAATGGAGCGACGGCGAAACGCGATCATATAGCGCGAAAGAATTACGCCGCAAATGTCCCTGCGCATTGTGTATGAAAGAAGAAGAGCCGCGAGACCCAATGTCGCTGCCGGTCTTATCAAAGAAAGAGACCGAGCCGATTTGCGTTGAGCAGTTGGTTCCTCAAGGCCATTACGGTTATCTGATCTATTTCAGCGATGGTCATAACACCGGGACGTACTCCCTGCCCTATCTCAAAGAACTTGGCCAAAAAGTTTGACTTAAAGCCATCTCAAAATACCTATCAAATGGCACGGGTACAACTCTGCTCGCTTCAGTGCGGGCTAATTGCCCTGCTTCACAGGCGCTCGCAGAGTCGCACCCATGCCTAAATAGGTGGTCAAAACCCAAGAAGGCGTTAGCTTATATCAAACTAAATATGCTTGAGATGCCTTCTTGGTTCTTGCTGAATTCTTCATTTTTTGAAACAATGGCTCATCTCATCGTTGGGGGACGCAATGAAACGAAATGCCTTCTTTCTACTTCTCATCACTTTCTCACTCATGAATTCAAATGGTGAGACGCTACGGGAACTTGCCGAAACGCGTGGAATCTATATTGGCTCTGCGTCGAACTTGCGGCTTCAGACTGATAAGCAATACGCCGATGTCTTGGGGCGTGAGTTTAGCATGATGACGCCGGAGAACGATTTTAAATTTCATAAGACGCATCCTGAAAACGGGCGCTATACATTTGAGAGCGGCGATGCGTATATCCAATTTGCAGAAAAACACAATATGCAAGTACGTGGTCACGCGCTCTTATGGCACCAGGCGACGCCCAAATGGGTGACAGAAGCCGAATGGACGCGAGAGAGTTTGTTAGACCTTATGCGCGAACATATTCAAACAGTGGCAGGAAGATATAGCGGGAAATTATACGCGTGGGACGTCGTCAATGAATATTTCGAACAAGACGGCAGCGTACGTAAATCAGTCTGGTCAGAGACCATCGGCGCCGACTATATGGAAATCGCGCATCGAACCGCGCGTGAGTTCGATCCCACAGCAAGATTAATTGTCAATGATTTTGATATTGCAAAAATAAACAAAAAATCTGACGCCTTGTATGAATGGGTGAAAGACGCCAAGCAGCGCGGCGTTCCCGTCGATGGCGTCGGGTTTCAGATGCACGTCCCATTTAATTATGATTTTGATGAAGTTGAGTTTTTAGCAAACTTACAACGCTTCGCTGACTTGGGTTTGGAAATACACATCACTGAACTGGATGTTCGCATCAAAGAACCGGTAACGCCTGAAAAATTACAACAACAGGCAACATTATATGGGGATATTTTACGCGCGTGTTTGAAACAGCCTGCGTGTAAAGTATTCGTCATGTGGGGATTCACTGACCGCTCATCTTGGATTCCCCGGTTTTTCACTGGATTTAATGATGCGTTGATTTTTGACCGGGAATATAAACCGAAACCAGCGTATCACACATTGAAAAGCGTATTCGCGAATAAAAATTGAAGTGACATCTTTGGTTGCTGAGATTGCCGCGTCGGTCTGCGGTCTCCTCACGATGACACACTTGTTACGGGATGCTCTCTACTCTTTGCGTTTCGCTTGAGTCATACGGCGGGATGAGGACGACTCATTATCTTGAAGTTTTGGTTCTTCTGGTTCCGGTTGAAATTCTTGTTGGTTTTGTTTGACGAATTCCTGCAATTCTTTCACGGATTTTGCGACATGGTCGAGTTCTCCCTGCCTCGATTCAAGCCGCGTCTGAAATTGACTGAGACCGTGATTCATCTGTTGGTAATTTAATTTCTTAATTTCATTAACATTAATCTGGCCATCATTTAATACTTTCATGGTTTGTGCGACAAACATCATCTTTTCCGGGTCTTTTACTTGCAGTTGTTTCAATAATGTCCGCATAAATTCTTTGACGTTGGTTGACAATTCTGCGCTGATTTCTATTTCTCGTTGAAAAATTGTTTTCTGGAGAATCATAACCGTTAAACATTGTTTGATATAATCAATTATCATGGCCCGATGGACGGAGGGATCGAATGAATCATCCGAAACGGTCTTGGTGAGATGTAATTGCGTTTTTAAAAATGCATCAATTTTTTCATGCAATAAAGATTGCTTTGCGTCTAAAAATGACCTCTGCAGGTTGCATTGTTCTTGAATTTGAGGGCCTTTTTTTTGTTGGACTAGCCAATCTAAATACATTTTTGCGCGAGTGATCGAGGATTGGCTAGACTCGCGGCGTTCTTCGCCGTCTATCATTAACTGATCTGCGATAAAATCAGCCTTATTTCTATATTTTTCGGGTAGGCGTTGTTCAATAAAGCGGATTAAAATTCTCCGCACATTATTATAAGTGACTAATCGTTCATTCATTCCAACCAGGCCTCGGCAATCAAGAAAATAAAAGGGCGGCTTGCGCCGCCCTTATTCTACAACATGAGTTATTTAAGTTCTATAGGTCGACCCAAACGCCGCCCTTTTGGCTGCTTTCAACGGCTTTGGTAATAAAGTAGATTCCATGTCGACCGTCATCAACCGTGGCGTATTTTGAACCATCGGCGCCCTTGTACGTTCCGGCTTGATAAGCGCGGACATCGCTC
The DNA here is from genome assembly GCA_030765645.1 of Candidatus Hinthialibacter antarcticus. Taxonomy (NCBI): domain Bacteria; phylum Candidatus Hinthialibacterota; class Candidatus Hinthialibacteria; order Candidatus Hinthialibacterales; family Candidatus Hinthialibacteraceae; genus Candidatus Hinthialibacter; species Candidatus Hinthialibacter antarcticus. Next base: position 22,193 of record JAVCCE010000072.1, read on the forward strand.
TCAAAGCAGCGGTGCAAGCGGGCAAACGCATCGTGGAACGCTTCCGGGTGTCCTGGAGGAATGGTGGGTTCCGCCATGAGGTCTTCGGGCAGGTCGCCCAAAAAGCCGTCATTCGCTGCAACGGCGCCGCGCCAATAAACGCGATCCGGTTGGTTCGGCAGACGGATTTCAACCTTTTCGGGTTCTTCCTGGCGCCAGATCAGTGAACCTTTCGTTCCGCAGACTTCGAGGCCGAGATCATTGAGGTGGCCGATACTGATTTGCGATGCGCGGCATAAGGCTTTCGCGCCATTATTTAATTCGCAATAGACAGTGAAATGGTCGTCTAACTGGCGGCCTTTGACGAATGTTTCCAGGTGTCCCATCACTTTGACGGGTTCAAGCCCAGTGACGTAGCGCAGTTGCATCATGGCGTGGGTGCCGATGTCGCCGCCGCAGCCGGACAAACCAGCGCGCTTGGGATCAACCCGCCATTCAGCCTGTTGGACGCCCTGGTCTTCCGTACGGTCCGCCAGCCAGCCTTGGGTGTAATAAGAGTCAACCCAGCGGACATCACCCAGTAAGCCGCTTTGGACAATATGGCGAGAGAGGCGGCTGGTCCAATGACCGAGGTAAGTATGCGCGACGCAAAACGGAATGTTTTTTTCTTTGACGATTTTGACCAGTTCGTCTGATTCCTCTAATTTTACGGTAAGGGGTTTTTCACAAAAAACAGGAATCCCTTTTTCAAGGGCTTTTTTTGCAGGATCAAAGTGAACGAAGTTTGGCGTGACGATCAGAATATAATCGAGTCCTTCGCCTTTTGGTTTCTTGCTCTCTTCATCGAGCATTTCATCGTAACTGGTGTATCCCTTGATCGGGTACGCCCAGTTTTCGGCTTCCTTCATTGCCACCTCTGGATCGGGATGCAATGCGCCCGCAGTGACGCGGCGGGTTCCGTCAAAAAAGATGGCTTTTTGATGAGGATTCACGATGAAAGCGCCTCCGCCTCCACCAACAAGCCCCACATTTAATGGACGATTTGACATGATGCTGTTCTCCTTTCAACCAAAATGATTTTGGAATGGTCTCCCCTTTGAAAAAGGCTTACTTATAGTACCAATACTGGAAATGAAATATAGCCTTTTATGCACGAACCAGCCCGCCTTGCAGTTAAATTCCCCGCTTTTAAGATGTCTTCTGTGTAGAGACGTGAAATTTGACGAAATCCTGAATAGGTTCCGATTATATGTTTTGGAAACGTAAAGAAAAACAAGACCCAATAGAGCCGTTGGCTGAATCTCCTATCGAGGCTCCAGTCGAAGTGCAAGAGGCGAAGATCGAAGTTCCGGCTACGGAAACGATTGAAACTGCGGAAGCAATTGAAGAAGACCCCGCATCTTCAGCACCCCGAAAGGGGTTGTTCGCTAAACTTCGCGACCGCCTCCGTAAAACGCGTGAATCCATTGTCACCCAGGCGGTCAAGATTTTTCGGTTGCACGGCAAGATTGACGATGACCTGCTGGAAGAATTGGAAGAGGTCCTCATTCTGGCGGACGTGGGCGTTAATACCACAATGGAGTTGATGGGCGAATTGCGCAACCGGATTCGCGTTGAAAAGAAAAAAGAATCCGACGATTTGAATTGGCTGACCCGTACCTTGCAAGAACTTTCGCGCGAAATGTTGGAGCAGGGCGATCGCACAATGAAGACGGCGGCCTCCGGCCCCAGCGTTTATCTGGTGATCGGCGTTAATGGCGTCGGAAAGACGACTGCGATTGGCAAACTCGCCAGTCGGTTCAAGGCAGAAGGCAAGTCGGTTTTGTTAGTGGCGGCGGACACCTTCCGCGCGGCGGCGATTGAGCAACTTGCCATCTGGTCGAAACGCGCTGACGTTCCTATTGTGATGGGTAAGGAAGGCGCTGACCCGTCGTCCGTCGTTTATCAAGCGATGGAACGGCTTAAGACGGAAACGGCGGATATCGTCATCATTGATACCGCCGGGCGCTTGCACACCAAATCAAACTTGATGCAAGAACTCGCCAAAATGGCGCGGGTGATTTCGCGCGAAGTCCCAGAGGCGCCGCATGAGACTCTGTTGGTATTGGACGCTTCGACGGGACAAAACGCGCTTTCGCAAGCGAAGACGTTTACGGAAGCGTGCCAGATTAGCGGATTGGTCCTGACAAAATTAGACGGGACGGCGAAAGGCGGCGTGATTTTATCCGTCCACAAACAATTGAAACTTCCGGTGAAATGGATTGGCGTCGGCGAAGGCATTGATGATTTGGAGCCGTTCGATCCAGACGCATTCACTAAAGCCTTATTTAATATTGAAACGGAACCAGTCGAAGAAAGCGAAGCGGAAACTACTGAGGCTTGATGCTCTGTTCGATGTCTTTGGCTTTTTCAAGTAAGGCTTGGGCTTCGGGTTTGAATTCTTCGTGTTCGTTGAGGTAGGCCGCCAAAGCGTCAGCCAACGCTGCGTCTTCGGATAGTTGCGACCCCCGGCGGTCGGAACTTTTTTCTAACGGAATGCGGATCATGCCCGCTTTGTGGTGCGCGGGACGCAGCGCTTCATGGATGGCTTTCATATCCATTTGTTGGACTTCTTCTTCAGAAGCCTCGTAGCGAATTCGTACGACGGCGCCTTCGATTGGTTCGAGGTTGATCTCTTCCAGAATTCGCTGCGTAATGTCACTTCCCTCTTGATGCTTGATGCGGATGTCAACAAATTCGCGGACGTTCACCGGAATATATTCAAATTCACTTCTTCCCCGTCGAACATGGGCGACGACGAAGCCTTTGGCTTCTTCCGCTTCGCCAAAATCCACGCGGTCAATGCTGCCGCAATAAACGACGGGAACTTCCTCGCGCGGGCTGAGATTCTGATGAAGATGAATGTGCCCAAGCGCGACGTAGTCATAGCCGGAATACGCCAGGTTTGACGGCATGATCTGGATGTCGTCCGAAAGCAGCGGCGCACCGTGGTAACCGCCGAGTTGCGCGCCATGCACGGTCAGGTGGGAAACAAGAATGCGCGGCATGTCATCTGGTAAGCCTTCTTGCATATCGCGAATCACGCTTGCGTAAAATTCTTCGAATGCGTGAGTCAGGTCGTCGCCTTTCAAATCCTGGTATTGTGGAATATTTAACAAAAAACTGGGACTGATATACGGCAAACAACATACCGCAATCGGACCGTTTTTTGTTTCAATGATCGGCGGCGGCGCGTCGCCTAAAGTTGGGCGGTTCACGAAGACGTGGATCATGTCAGGACGCAGCGAGCGGAATATGTCGATGGAAGAGGCTTTGCCGTGCATGACCGGGATATCGTGATTGCCTGAGATCATAACCACAGGAATGCCCGCGTCCGCCAGACGTTGGAAATGTTTGACCAGTTCGCGCTGTTCGGTCGGCGAGGGGGAGTTTCGTTTGTAAGCGTCACCCGCAAATACGGCGAGATCAACCGGGAGGTCAACGGCGTAGTCAATTGCCTGTTTCAGGCTGTTAGAGAAATCCTCCAGGCGGGTATGCAGCCCTGTACTGGGGTTCGTATGTCCGTAGTTCTCCATACCAAAGTGCAAGTCGGCGATATGAAGAATTGAAATAGAATTTTTCATTGTTGTTATAGAAGCGTGGGCGCCTCTTTGCTCGCTTCAGTGCGGGCTGATTGCCCTGCTTCACAGGCGTTCCCAGAGAGGCGCCCACGCACTGATCTATTATTTATACGTATTGAATCACTTGATTTCATCATGTATGCCGACATTATGGCGCCGAACCTATTTGTACGAAGGACAAACCGAAGTGATCGCCAAAGTACGCATCCAAGCCTCATTGTCGTTGCTCGTCGCTGTGGTTTGTTGGTCGACGATTCCGCTATTTCTGCGTTCATTTCGTCATGAAATCGACGTTTGGACGGCGAACGGCGTTCGCTATCCGTTTTCGATGATGTTATGGCTTGGGCCGCTTTTATTTTTCTATTCACGCAAGCGCGTTCCAAAAGACGTCTGGCGTCGTGCGTTGGTTCCATCCTTTATCAATTTATTTGGGCAGACATTTTTCGCAATGACGCCCTATTATCTCGAACCCGCCATCATGATGTTTCTGGGGCGAATTTCGATATTGTTTGCCATCGGGCTTTCGTTATTTCTGTTTGCGGATGAAGCGCCGCTGATTCGCTCGAAGATATTCTGGATCGGCGCCGCCATTTGTTTGAGCGGCTTTATCGGAATGAATGTCTTGTCGGAATCATTGTCTTCCAGCGTCACGACGAAAGGGCTGTTGGTACTGTTGTGCTTCGCTTTTTTTATGGCGATGTACGGCGTCTCGGTCCGCTATTGGATGCAAGGAATTGATCCGTGGATTTCGTTTCCGGTGATTTGTATTTACACGTCAATTGGTTTGTTTGCGCTGATGTGGATGTTCGGTGAGCCGTCCCGGCTATTGGAAATGACGCCTGGGCGCGTGAGCGTGTTGGCGATTTCTGCGGTGCTGGGCATAGCGTTGGGGCATACATTTTATTATTACGCACTGGAGCACATCGGGGTTTCGATTTGCTCGGGGGTTTCGTTGGTGACGCCCTTCCTAACCGCAATAGGGTCGTATTTTATTTTTCAGGAAATTTTATCAATGGGTCAATGGATTTCCGGCGTGTTCATATTTGCTGGTGCGGTGTGTCTACTGAGCGCACAGCGTCATCTTGGCAAACGGCATTCGCCGGCGCCGATCAATAGCAATACGCCGGAGATCGAAGAAATCGCCTCCGCCGAATTCGGGCCGGATTCAAGCAAACACTAAGACGACGCAACCACTTGCAGGCGCTGTTCGCTGAATCCTTCAATCGAAAGACGCAATGAGTCGCCCGGCTGGAGAAATCGCGGCGGCGTTCTTCCCGCCCCCACGCCCGACGGCGTACCGGTTCCAATCACGTCGCCCGGCAGTAGCGTCATAAAGCGGCTTAAGTAGGCGACGAGATATCGGACGGAGAAAACCATGTCCCGCGTGTTTCCGCGTTGCATCACTTCTCCGTTCCGTTTCAGCAGCAAATCTAAATTTTGCGGATCCGCGACCTCATCTGTTGTGAGTAAATACGGCCCCAATGGAGCAAAGGTGTCGTGGCTCTTGCCTTTGCACCATTGGCCGCTGTGTTCTTTTTGAAAGGCGCGTTCACTGACGTCGTTCAAGATTGAATAGCCTGCGACGTAATCCAACGCATCTTCTTCATTAATGTATTTGGCTTTTTTGCCAATGATGATGGCCAGTTCAATTTCCCAATCGGTTTTCTCTGAATCTCGCGGTATTTCTATTGAATCATACGGCCCGGTCAAAGCGGACGAGGCTTTGTTGAAAACCAGCGGCTCACTCGGCGCTTCGGATTTCATTTCAGCGGCGTGTTCGTGGTAATTGCGGCCTATGCAAAGGATTTTTGATGGGCGTGAAATTGGCGCGCCTAGGCGGACGCCCGGCTGGATGCGCGGCGCTGTGCTTTTATTTTCATCGAGCCATACACGCAACCGTTCAATACCGTCACTCGCAAAAAATGGCTCGTCATAATTATTCGTCACCGCTGACGTATCAACAATCTCGCCATCAGCAAGATAAACACCCGGACATTCTGCGCCTTTGTCTCCAACGCGAACTAATTTCATTCGGCTTCTCCTCGATTTGGCTACTATCATAGCGCTTCGGGATTGAATCCTACGAGTCTTGACGGACAATGAATTTAATCAAATCTAGGCGAAACCGAATGGCAAGCAAGAAAAAAATCATACAAGGATTAATTGACTTAGGCGCTAGCCCATCTCTTGCGTATCAGGCGTATGCGTATTTTGGCGATCAGGCAATCATTCAAATTCAAAATGATCCGTATCAACTGCTGCGCGTCAATGAGCGATCGGCTTGGGAAACCGCTGAGAAGTTGGCGTATAAAAACGGGATGGAAGAAGAGAACCCGTTCCGCGTTGCGGGCGCGATTCGCCGTTTATTTTCGATGGCTGCCAATGATGGGCATATTTTTTTACCCATGGAAGAATTACAGACGCGGTTGATGCGGCTCATAGGTTTTGGCGATGAAAGCGATTTTTTTTCTGTCTTAGATGAACTCAGCGATTTAGGAGAAATTGAGCGTCCCAGCGACATGAGCGAGATCGGCGACCCGGTTTACTCCAAGACGCTGCATCAGGCGGAAGCGCAAACGGCTGAACTCTTAGCGAAAACTCTCAAAGCGCCTTCGCGAGTGGGGCTGTCGGGGCCGGATGACGGCGAATTGGATATCGTCGAAAATGATTTAGAGATTGAATTGGCGCCCGCGCAACGTGAAGCCGTCGCGGCTTCGGTAGAAGACAAAATTGTGATTATCACCGGCGGCCCTGGTACCGGTAAGACCACAATCATCCGGGGCGCCTTACATCTATGGAGCCATCGCGGCGCTCGAATACTGCTCGCAGCGCCGACCGGACGCGCAGCCAAACGCCTGGCGGAAAGCACAGGACAATCGGCCTCCACCATTCACCGGATGTTGGAATATACCCATGATGCGCAGCGTTTTAATCGTAACCGGGCGCGGCCATTAAAGTGCGACTTGCTCGTCATTGATGAAGCCTCGATGATTGATATTGAATTAATGTCAAACTTGCTCGAAGCGCTCCCTCTGCATACGCATTTGATTTTCGTCGGTGATGTGGACCAATTGCCTGCGGTTGGGCCGGGGCTGGTTTTGCATGACCTGATTGAAAGCGAATGTTTTCGCACGATTTGCTTGAAGGAGATTTTTCGCCAGCAAGAAGGTAGCCTGATTTCGGTCAATGCTCAAAAAATTAACCGGGGAGAGATGCCTGAACTGGATGGGTTGGGCTTAGATTCTGGACAAGATTTTTTCTTTATTCCCCGGCCGCAGCCGCAGCGCGCCCAGGATACGGTCGTTGAAATGGCGACGCAACGCATCCCAAACCAATTTGGATTGAATCCCAAAACAGATATCCAGATTCTTTGTCCAATGATTAAAAAAGCAGTCGGCGTTGAGATGATGAACCAGATGTTGCAAGAACAGATTAACCCGTCGTCGTCTCGAATCGACCTGTCTTCGTTTGGGGTGGCTGTTGGCGAAAAGTTGATGCAAACCAAAAATGATTACACGAAAGATGTGTTTAACGGAGACATCGGTTTCGTGACTGACATTAATACAACAAAAAAGATGGTCACGATTGATTACGAAGGGCGGGATGTGCTGTACCATTGGTCTGAGTTAATCAACACCACCTTGGCTTACGCGATGACGGTGCATAAATCGCAGGGCAGCGAGTTCCCTGCTGTGATTATCCCGATCTTGCGGGCGCATTACCCGATGCTGCAACGCAATTTGCTCTACACCGCCGTGAGTCGCGGGAAAGCATTGGTTGTGTTAGTCGGCGACCCAAGCGCCCTTGAGATTGCCGTGCGGAATAATAAGATACGAAGGCGGTATACTGCGCTTAAACAAAGGCTGAACCGTTTGTTGATCTCCTGAATTTTTTATACCCGATTTCAACGGGAAGATAAAATATGAAAAACCGCATAGTCTGGATGGCGTTTGTCGCATTCATTACGTCCTTCGTCGCCCCTTATGGATGGAGCGCTCTTGTTGTCGGGCCGTTTCTTCAAGAGATGGCGCCTGACGGCGTTACCGTTGTTTGGGAAACGCAGGAAGAAGTAATCGGAACCGTTCAAATTGGGCAGAATGAATTTGAGCGCTCAGCCAGCGACGCCAAGCCGACAAAAATTCACCGGATTCGGTTGAACGGGCTGAAAGCCAGTACGCTGTATTCGTACCGCTGTCGCTGGAATGACCAGATCACCGATACCTTTACCATTAAAACTGCGCCTCCGCGCGGTGGAGACGGCGTCAAATTAGCCGTAATCGGCGGGACGTCTGGAAATTTAGAAACGACTACTCGTCTGGTCGCTCAATTGAGCAAGACGCAATCGGACCTGATCTTTCATGCTGGCGGCATGGTCTCGCAACCAACCAGCGCAATGGCATGGAAAAATGAATTTCTTAAACCATTCGGCAATCTGATTTCGATGACGCCGTTTGAATGTCTACTTACAAATTTCAATCAACGCCCGATTCCGTTCGCCTATTTAGGCGTCGACAAAACGTATAATTCATTTGAATATGGAAACATTTTAGTCGTTCGGTTGGATGATTCACTCACTGGCGAATCGGCGCAAACTCAGATTCAGTGGTTAGAAGAGACGCTTCGTACAACGCAACAAAAATGGGCCATTGTGTTTTTTCAAGACCCGTTATTCTCTGCAAAACCCACTCGAAGTATTTCATCAAACCGTTGGCAATGGCAGCCCATCTTACAAAAATATCGGGTGGACCTGGCAATCAGCAGCGCCGACCATTTTTATCATCGGAGCTATCCAATTGGATATGTTGAAGGCTATCCGCAATACGGCGTTTGTCACATTAACGCGGGCGGCGGAGCGGCCCTTGAGCCGTCGGTTTTGTACGATTACACCGCGTTTCGCGAGAGTCGATATCACTTTTTAACCATCGAAACGCAAGGCGACCGGTTGTTGGTGCGCGCCATTGACGAAAACGGTCGGGGGTTTGATTCATTTGTCCGAGACAAAAACGGCGGTTCGAGCGCCAATGAATTCGTCTCATTTGAAATGATGGAATTGCAACGGGATTTGCAAAACTGGGCGGACAAAACATTTTATAACTGGAGTACAATTGAGTTTCACGGTGAAGCTAAAATGCCAACGGCGTTTCAGATTCCCTTGCGTGGTACGCTTACTTGGGAGGGCGGCGCTGATTGGACCATTCAACCACGAAGCCAACAAAATCTTCGCATTGCGCCGCAGTCTGACTTCACATTTAATTTCACGGCAGCCTACACGCGTCTCGAACAAATCTTTCCACTTCCACAACTGCATTTTCAATTGGAATATGATGCGTACCTTCAAGATTATCGCAATCCTTTGCGGGGATTTCGCAATCATAAGATTTCGCTTTCGCCGTTGCAGGTGGTGAAGCCAACTGCGTACGAAATTCCTAAAGCGTCGGGCCGAATTGATCGCGCCGGGTCTGTTGAACCCAGCTGGGCAAAGGCGTTATACGTCGATGAACTTTTTATTAATAAAACGGGCGCCGCGCCAAAACATACTACGCGAGTTGGTTTTTTGCATGACGGCGCATTTATTTATATTTATGCGAAAATGCTTCAAGACCCGTCCTTTGTTCCCCGCTCTTCCGCCTATAACGGCCTAGACTCTTCCGTATTATTTGGGAACGAACATCTCCGTTTTTCGCTGCGAAATGGTCAGGATGTTTTTACCTTCTTGCTTTCATCCAACGGCGAAACGCTTGAAAGCAAGAACGGCGATACGTCATGGAATGTTGAGTGGGACGCCGCCGCCGTGCTTGCGACTGACGCATGGGAAGCGGAAATAAAAATCCCCATCAGTGAAATCGCTGGCGGCGCCAACGGCTTAAGGATGAACATCGCCCGTTATGACGCTTTGGCCAACGAAACCAGCACATTGATCCCTTCATTTGCGCGGTCAGGTTCAGACGCCTTACACATGGCTACCGTGACGTTCGCTCCGTAAGCATTGGTAGCGTTCTTCCAGTTTTTGGCCCAATGATGTGTAATTGTGATTTTGTATAACATAATTCCGGGCCGCTTGCCCAAGACTTTTTTGTAAAGCGGGCGACTCTTGCAGCCGTTGAATACAGTCGACAAATTCATTAGGCGTATCGGCGAACAATACATGTTTGTCGTGTTCTACATTAATTCCCTCTGCGCCAAGTTTGGTTGTTATTATGGGCATTCCCGCCGCCATTGCCTCTAACAGCTTATTGCGTACGCCCGCCGCCACCCGCAACGGGCATAGATAAATATCGTCGGCGAATAGTTGTTCTTCCATCTGCGGCGCGTTTGCGACCAAGAGGATTCCCTGTTGACCGTCAAGTTTGCAGATTTCATCTTGCGGGCGCGTCCCAACCAATATGGTTTCCATCCAAGGGAAGCGCCGCCTTACTTCGGGGAGAATGTCTTCCCAATAAAAGCGGACGGAATCAATGTTAGGAAAATAGAATAGCGTCCCGGTTATAATGCAGCGGGCATTGTGATCGCTTGCGTGGCGGCGTGGTTGAAACTGTTCGGAGTCTACGCCGTTGGCGATGACGTCGATGGAAATTCCCGGGGTGTTCTGTCGAAATACTTCGGCGTCGATGGATGAGCAAACCAAAGCGGCGGAAGATTCGCGTACCAATTTTCGTTCATAGTTTGGGATCGAAAACAGTTCCCAGGCATCAATCAATCGTTCTTTGATTGATCGTCTGAAACGAAAGGAGCGTTTGAGATATAGAGGCAATGAATCAGTAAAGTCTAACATCGCAGGGGCATGGGCTTCGTTCATGTATTGCCCCATCCGCAAGCGATCAAAATGAACGACATCGTATTGTTCTTCTTTTGCCGCTTGACGAATGACGCGACGAAAGTGATTCGAGCAACACCAGGATGCGCGCAACGGTCGGCGAAGAAACAGCCCAAGTGCGCATTGCAGAACTGAATTCAGCGGTTGAATGGGGTGAACGTATTTTACCGTGACTCCCATCGAGGCGAGGTGGTCGATGTCGGCTTGAGATTGGTTTTTCAACTTCATGCAGATGAGATGGGTTTCATGTCGCTGGCTGATGTATTTCAAAAAATTATAGGGCCGCCGACCATCGGTTTGAGTGGGGATCACCGGCGTGACATAGAGTATTTTCATTAATTAGGCAGTCCTTGCATTATCAATGCGTCGAGATTGAGACGATGATTAGCGTTGCCATTGCTGACCGACAATTTCAGCGATTTGTTGAGCCAATCGTGTTTGGCCTAATTCATTAAAATGACAACAATCATCGACGTAAACGGTTTCAGTTTCTTCATGAAATAACAAGGTGAGGTCAAAAAAGTCGACGCCGGATTCTTGTAATTCTTGCCCCAACTTGACCAGCATCGGGTAGCCCGCCGTCGCTGGGTCTTTGAAGACAAAATTGTTGATGAAGCGTTCTTTTTCATCATCAGACAATGGCTTCGAGTTTGGCAGGTATTGGTTCGGCTGTAAAAAATGATAATACGCAACGCCGCGCTGTTTGCATAAAGCGTCCATTTGAAGTGAGCACGTTTTCCAGAAACGCGCCATTTCATCCAAGCCGTCATCCATTGTTTCAAATCGTGGTTTCGGGCCTTTGGCTAAATAGGCAACGTCTTTTAATTCATAGGTCTCAATTTGGATGGTTAATTCTCCCCTATGCGCTGAAAAATTGCGGTCGCGAAGATGCCAAATCCAATTCAAAGTTGGGCTTAATTTTAACACGGGCAGGTTAAACCAATTCAGCCAGTGCACCCGTTGTTTGCTGAGGAATTCTTTTTCGCCGATCATGGTTAGCAGCTCTTTATTTAACACGCCTGCCATTAGCATGTCCCAGCGGCGAGGGTAGTAAGGGCTGATGCTGCTCGGCCAATTTTCTGCAACGGGAAGCACCAGATCGTTGAAGCCGTCCAGGTTCATGACGAGATCAAATTCCGCGCCCATCGCGAGAAGCATGTTAAGAATGAGAAGTTGCTGCGGTTGTTTGTAGCCGCCGCTGCATCCCCGCCAGATACGAATCTCTTTGTCAGCGAACGCGGGGAATTCTTTGAGCGTCTTGGTAAATTCTGGTTCGCCGAAATCGCCGAAATGTTCTGCAACCGAGCCGCCGGTCAGTAGGATGTTGAATGCGCCCTCTTCTTTTTTGGGGACGTAATTTTGCATTTCAAACAGGTCGAAGTAATTGACTTCGCCTTTTCTGGGCGCACGCAGCATTTTGGGCAGGCTGAGCGAGTCGCGCACCATGCCAAAGTAAGGATGCAGTACGTAGACGCGCGGGATCAGGTTCTCAGGTTCGGGATCGTAATATTGAACGTCAGTGCGAAAATCGGCGTCGGTTTCGACGCGCTGTTTGATTTTGCTGAAGTGTTGAAAGAGATTGAATTCGCCAAAATGGATTGCGCCTGCGATGTAGGCGATGGATTCAATACCGAGATAAAGCAGGCAGAGTAAAATCGCCGTGAAGAGATACTTACGTGATTTGCTGCGCTTGGGTTCCTGGCTCATTGCTTGGTTCGTTTTCCGCTTCGTTTTCTGTTAACAGATCAGTATAAAAAGAGCGGCGCATTCTGTTAAGCGGAGGGAATCGCAATTGCGGAGGAATACTGGACGCTGGTGCAGTGTGTGTTATGAGTTATCCCCCCCTTATTAAGGGGAGACGGCGCTGAAAGCGCCAGGGGGGATTAGAAAAATAGATACGTTGTATTTTACTTCAAGGGCTGTCGTCGCTGCGCGCCGCCTTGCCCTTGCTACCCTGCCAAGCCGAATTTTTGCTGAATCACTCGAGGCAGAAGTCGGGGGAGTTGTGTTTTCTGGTTGATATTTTTGTGAAAATTTACCCTTCGCCGTCCATGATTTCTTGCAGCGTAGGTTTATGGAGAGTGGATTTGAGCAAGGTGTAGCCGTTTTGCATGGCGCGCCAGGCTTCGCGCGGGGTGCGTACGTCAGCGGCTTTGCGCCACAGGTACGATGGGCGCAGGTGGAAGTCGCGAATCGCCTGGTTGCGTAATTCAATCACTCGCTCGCCGGCAATCGAACCAATCTGCATTTGCGGAAACGCGCTCGCGCTGGAGTTATCAACGCTATCTACGTTTTTATCCACCCAGCCTTTTTTGATTGCCTCCGCTCGCAAGTCGGTCCCCATGCGCGGCGCCGCGACGTTGATGGAAAGAAAATCGGGATCGAGTTGCTGTGTGAATTCGATGGTGCCCTTGGCGGTGTCTTCGGTTTCGCCGGGCAATCCCAAAATGAAATGCGCCAAAGTACGGATGCCCAACTTGCGGCATAAGGCAAATGTCTGACGTACGCGTTCCGGCTCGATATCTTTTTCAATCGAATTCAATATGCCCTGGTCAGCGGATTCAACCCCAAATTGAATGGTATGGCAGCCCGCCCGCGCCATCAGCGTCAGCAGTTCTTCATCCATCACGTCAACGCGCGAAAGCGTGACCCAGTCGAATTTCAGATTTTCCGCCAACATGCGTTCCAGGAATTCGACGGTATGGGTGCGGGTGACGCCAAAGGTCAGGTCTTTAATCCACAGTTCATGGATGCCGAGCGTCTTGAGGTAATGAAGTTCCTGAATGGCGTTATCAATGTCGCGCAGTTTGTGCGTCCACTTTCCATTGAAGCAGAAATTGCAACGATAGGGACAGCCGAAGTCGGTCAGAAAGGAGGCAAATACGCGCCGCCTGCCGTGGGGGATTCGATATTTCGAGTTTGGGATCAGGTCATATCGCGGCAAGGGGAACGTGTAATAACGGTTGCCGGGATCAACGCCGCGAATAAATTCGTCGCCTTTGCGGAACAGAATATTTGGAATCGGGTCGCTGGTTTCAATTTCGCCTTTGTCGGCGTTCCAGGCTTTGAAAAATGGATCGAGGCTGTGCGAAGTGAAATTGAGCAACACGCCTGCCAGCCAGCGGTGGCGGGTCATTAGTTCCCTGCCCTTACTGACCATCACGTCGCCGGTCCCAACCACCGCGACGGATTTCGGGATGCGTAGGCTCTCAAGAAAGGCGAGGTCTTCTTTGTAGCAAACGCCGCCCGTTAAAAAGACGATGCCGTCTGGTTTGATGCGCCAGATGCGTTCTGCGGCGGCCTCATTCGAGAGTTTCAATACGTTTGCATCGAGATACTCCACTTCAAAATGCCGCGCCAGTACGCCGCTCTGCACGACGAGGTCGTAGGGGTGCCAATAGTAGTACCCTTTTGCCGTATGGCTGCAATAATAATCGCGCAAATACGGCTTATCGGCGGGCGGGTTGAGAAGCAGAATCTTCATATATTATTGTATCCTGAACCGGCTTACGCCACTAAATCTTTTAACTGGCGCAAGCCGTAGATCATGTAATTTTTGAACACGGTCGGCGATGGATTGCTAGTCAGGGTTCGGAAAATATAGCCGGGACGCAGATAGAAAGAACGCAACGCTTCTTTGCGTAGCGGCTTGAGTTCGTCCAGAGTCAGGTGCTTGGTTGCAATCGCCGGGCTGTTATAGGCGGCGTGAGGCAAGGTTCCTTCTTCCAGCAAACCTTCTTTGACCGCGATTTCGTAAAATTCGGTCCCGTAGAATGGATAAGTATAGAAAAATTCAACGAAATCAGGATCGAGTTGGCGGGCAAACGCTTTGGTTTTTTCGAAGGTTGAGCGGCTTTCCCAAGGCAAGCCAATTAAGAAATAAACGCTGGTTTTAATGCCGACTTTTTTACAAAGTTGGATCGCCGGTTCGATTTTGTCGTAATCGAGTTGCTTACGCATCAATTCGAGCATTTCCGGGTCGCCGTGTTCGACGCCGAAGGCGATCAGCCAGCAGCCAGACTTACGCATCTCGACCAGCATGTCTTCTTCGAGGGTGTCGATGCGGCTATTGCATGACCATTTGATGTCAAGTTTTTCTGCTTGAATGGCCTGGCAGAGTTCTTTGACCCAGGTTTTTTTAGCGGTGAATAAATCGGAACGGAACAGAAAATTGCGAATGCCGTGTTTCTCGACGCATTCTTTGATTTCCGCTAGCACATTTTGGGGCGAGCGCGTTCGCACTTTGTTGCCGGATACCTTTGGCGCCAAGCAGTAGATACAGGAAAACGGGCAACCGCGGCTGGTGACGATGGTAGTTTGAAGTTCTTCGGTATCGGGGCGGATATAGATCGAGTTGTCTATTAAGTGACGCGCTGGAAATGAAATATCATCAATATCTTGAATAAATGCCCGTTCGGCGTTTCGTACGGGGCCTTCCGTTGTTCTGTGAGTAATTCCAGCCACTTCATGCCAAGGTTTTCCGCTTGACAAATCGCCCAGAGTTTCTTCATATTCACCGCGCACAACGATGTCAATTTGCGGATACAACTTCATCGCTTCGTGATCGAGATGTTTGAAGTGGGCGCCTTTGCAAATCGTGATGATGTTTGGGTTGATCTCTTTGGCAATGGCGGCGGCTTTCACGTCATCCGCCAGAGTGGGGGTCGTAATTGATAAGATTAGCGCATCGGGTTGAAATTCTTGTAGATTGCGTCGAAAAGAATCCCAGTTCAGGTCTTTAGCCGGGTAATCCTGAACGAGGCATTCCACCCCGGCTTTTTCGAGTGCACCAGCGACGTATAGTAAGTCAATTGGAGGCCGCAACGCGACCGTGTGCAGCTCGTCCAGCGGCGTCTGACAGCGGTCTTCGCGAATATATTTTCCCGTCGGAGGGACGGCTAAATAGGCTTTTTTCCAGGCGTTCATTTGAGACGAAAGTCCTTCCAGGCCCTTATACCTGTTTCCAGGTATCTAGCATTTCTTAAGTTTGAATCTATTTTGGGTTCAATCAAGACCGTTTCGGTAAACTTTTGTGAAATCTTGTCATTGCTTATATAAACGCTTATTTAATCCACGATCCGATAATCCTTAAACTGGTCAGTTTTTTGATACCAACTATCGAGGTTGATTGATTCACCTACGAGTTGTTCCGCCGCCAACAACCCCATCTGAATAGACTGGTCAATATTGTTATGGCGGAACAATCCCTGTCTTCCCGTTGTCAAAATATTCTTCTGTTCTGCGACGGCGTTCAGGACAGTATGAAGATTATCTTCGTATTCTGTTTGATAAACAGGGTATCCCTCTTTAATGTGGACTGTCTTGATTTCCGTTGGCTCACGCGGAGTCAGACCGCTGGCGTATAACACCTCAGATGCGTGATTGGATAAGAGTTCTGGCGCGGCGTTCCAGGTTTCGTCATTGTATTCACAGGTAAATTCAACGCAGATACAAGTTTTGTTCTCATACGTTTTATGTGGATTAAAATTATCCGGGACGCTAGCTCGTGTAAACCGTACATGCTCTTCGGGGTAATAGAGCCAGGTATCTTCAATGGGTAATGTCTCGCCGTACATCAAGTATAGCAAAACAATCGCTCGGAATTTCAGCGCTTGGGCGGCGGTAATTACATTTTCATCTGCGTCAATCAAATCGACGAGGTTTGGCAGCGGGACCGTAGAAACGACCACATCACAAGCGTGGCTTAATTCACCGTCCGGGCTGGATGTAATGACTTCGGATACGCCGTTTTCATTTTGATTTAGCCGTAAGACATCTTGATTTAAATAAAACTTTCCGCCGCGCTGGGTGATTTCTGCAGCGAACTTTTCAGCGATTTCGCCGATGCCGTTTTGCGGATAGAGAAACTGCGCGACATAAGTTTCCTGTTTGGAGAAGAACCCGTCCAGCAACGAATGCCAGATCGATTCGCCGCGCAGGCGGACGCGCGCGGTGTCTGCGGCAATTTGGCTGGGGTCGATTCCCCACACTTTACGCGCAAACGGGGCGAAGATGGCTTCGTATAGCCGTGCGCCGTAATAACGTGAAACATACTCCTGATAGGATTTTGCCTCGGCGCCGCTATGAAAGAATACGCTTAACGCTGAGAGGCCAAACAGGATGGAATTCAGCGGCCCTAACGCTTGGAAGGTCGGCAGCGCCTTGATGGGATAGGGGATGTAGCGCCCATTGATCCACATGCGGCTGGAACGCTTGACCTTTACCATTTTCTCTTCACAAAATGCGCGGACGAATTCTTTGATCTCAGGGATTTCGGTATGAAAGCGGTGGGGGCCGAGGTCGAGCCGGTAGCCGTTCCAGTCGATGCTTTTCGCCAGCCCGCCAATGACGTTTTCGCGTTCAATGATGACCACGTCTTCATCCGGGCGCAGTTGCAAGAGTTTCCAGGCGGTTGCGAGTCCGGCGATTCCCGCCCCTAAGATTACGGTGCGTCGGCTCATAGCGCCTGCCTTCGGTCAATGATAGGCGGATTGGCTTTTTTCACGCTCCAAAAGAGACGCACTTTCAGAATGGTCCAGACCGCGACCACAAAGTCGGGCCAGCCAATTTTTTTGCCTTCCGCCACGGTGCGCGCTTTGAAGGTGACGGGCACTTCGAGGATGGGAACGCCCAGTTTCATCATCTTGCTGGTCACTTCCGGGCAAAATTCAAAGCCCCGGCATTCAAGCGAAATGCGTTCGATGGCGTTTCGGTGAAACGCTTTGTACGCCGTCGCTTCGTCGGTGATGCGTTGACCAAAAAGTATCGAGACCATCCGGGCAAGCAGCCAGTTCGCCACCCGGTTCGCTACCCGCATCCCTTTGACTGTTCCCATAAAACGGGACCCAAAACAGACTTGGGTTTTACCATCGGCGATGGGTTGGACGACGTTGATGATCTCGCCCGGTTCATACTCTAAATCCGCATCTTGAATGATGACGATGTCGCCGGTGAAGTAGCGAAGCCCGCTGCGAATGGCGGCGCCTTTGCCCATGTTGGTTTCGTGTTTTAAAACAATCGTGTTCGGCTGGTTTTTTTCCGGTTCCAGAATGGCTTCGGTGCGGTCTGTGGAGCAGTCGTTTACCAGGATGATTTCCTTATTAGACCAATCAATCGAACGCACCCGCTTCAATACTTCGGGAAGCGACTCTTCCTCATTATAAATGGGAATGATAATCGACAATTTGGGCGGCTTTGTCTCTTGCACGCAATCGGCCTCGTTCATTAGTCTATTCTTATTATCTTACTTTCAACAAGAACAAACGACCGCCATCGTAGCGGGAGCACTTTTTATTACAAGATTTTACAAAGGCTTGCGCAGAACAGCAAAGCCGATGCTGGAAGGCGATAGTGTATCGGTTTTTTGCGCCAGTCGGTAGAACATCAGGCTAAGCAGCGGTTGAAAGGGGCGCATTACCGCCCGGGAAATTGAGGGTTGCAGCCGATTGAAATAGTTGCGAAATGGAATGCAGCAATCATCATAAAAGCCGGAAGAAAGCGTTTCCCATTCCGCCGACTGAATGAGACGTTCGTTCAGAGTTTTCTCTGAATAATTGCGGCAGAACAGTTCTTCGATCTGCTGATGTTCATTGCCGATCTGGAAGCCGATTTCATAGGGCAGTTCAATCCATTCTTCAAAATGCTCGCGGTTGCCTTCGACGGTAATCGCTGCAACGCCGCCGGGTTTGAGAATGCGGTAGATTTCACGCATTGCGGTTTTGTCTGCATCATAAGGAAGATGTTCGATCATACACAAGGCCGAAACTCCATTGAACGATGAATCGCAAAATGGCAAGCGTGTGACGTCCCCGCATATAAATTGCGCGCTGCCGCCGTCGCGATGTTGAATACCGCGCAACGAGGGAAATCCATACATCGAGCCATCCAGCGCAATGACCTCAGCCCCGAATCGAGACCAGTAGACGGGCAGGCTGTTGTTTCCCGCGCCAAGGTCTAGGATGCGGGCGCCGCGTTGCTGAAACGGCATTGCATTGGAGGCAATCAATATTTCACGCGCTTTGTGATAGGCAAGGCAGGCTTGTTGGGTTTTTGCGGGCGCTGGTTTGAGCGTATTGATAAAGCGACTCAAAGAAAAATATGATTGCTTCGTAAACAATTCACAGAGTTTTAAACTTAGAATTAAAAATGGAAATGCGAGAGCGTAATACGTGTTGTGCGCTGAAGTGTGTGTAGTGAAATTCACTCTTGGGCAAGATAAAATATGTTTTTGTATTTCATGGAGCAACTGTTGAGCATTCTCATCGGCGTCGCCTGTTTTGGTCATTGCTTTGAGCAAAACTTCTGCGCGGCGCCAGCGCTTTTGTTGATAGTAAAAATATCCTAGATGCCCCATCAGTTCCGCCGAAGCGGGATTGTGCGCGAGTCCGTCATTCAGCGTTTGTTCAACGAGTTGAAGGTTCCCCTCATCAGCATATTGCTGCGCTTGCTCAAGAATTGATTGGATATTCTGGTTTGTCATAAATTTTGGTTCTTCCGTAAATTGGATACTTTTTATATCAATTGAATTGAGGTTTCGCTGTATATGGCATGGGTGCAACTCTGCTTGCTTCAGTGCGGGCTTTCAGGCCCTTATGCACAGGCGCTCCCAGAGTTGTACCCATGCCTGAATCGGTTTGTCATTTTTTGATAGGCCGAAATACGTTTTATAGTGTTTGCCAGAATTATGTGCGGTTTGAGTTTCCATAACTGTATTTATCGCTAAGTCCCACGGGCGCGCTTTCCGCGCATGTTTTTGACAAACGCTCTCGTAACCAAAATCATGGCCATCCATCAATGTAATACTCACGTATCGGATGAACCTAAATTTAATTTCATTTGGCGCGTTGCAGCCAATCTTCACGCCAGCGTTTTTGTCTTGCAGTCGCTCTTTCATTATCAATAACGGTGTATTGTTGTTGGTTCCAATTTTCGACAAGGCGCAAGTGTTTTTCTATCATGCGGTCCTCGCGAAGTATGGTTGCGGTGACTATCTGGTCGCGGCCCTGGCGACGAAGGACGGCGTCAAATTCGCTGCGGTATGCGCGTTCTTTGTCGAGTGCAATGATAATGTCGTGGCGCGACAAGCCTGCGATATAGGCGGGTGAATTCAGTTCGATCCAATCAATTTTTGGATAACCGCCTGGAGCCGTAACGAGGTTTAGTCCTGTATAGGGTGTCGGCGGTTTAATATCGCTACGCTGCAAAAATATCCCCATTGTTCGCAGGGCGTCTTCGAGCGGTAGGTCGCCGGGCGTTTGGATCCATTGGCGGTATTGGTCGTCCCATTCGCTTTGGGTTGTGTCTTCAAGCGCCTGGATGACGTCGTCGGTTGTGTAACCTTCCCCTTTCAAATAATACGATTCCGCATCGGCGTCATGATAAAAGCGTTGATACAGCAGGCGGATAAAATCTTCAAATCGCTTTTCATTGTTGGTGCGTTTGCGAATTTCCATGTCGATGCACAGGCCGATCAATTCGCCTTTCAGATAGTAATCGATCCAGACGTATTGCGGCGCCCATTCGATGATGTCCTTGGGCGAGTCGAGCCAGGCGTCCATGCTGGATTGTTCTGCGCTGCGTTCAAATGCACCGGGCAATGAGCGGTAGAGGGTGATGCGTTCTTGCAGCCAGTCATAAAACTCTTCCTCGTTCCACACGCCGGAGCGCACCATGATAAGATCGGCGAGATAATTGGTGCATCCTTCCGCCAGCCACAGCAGCGGCGTGTAGACCTCTTGCGTGTAGTCAAACGGGCCGAGGCCTTTGGGGCGCAGGCGCTTGACGTTCCAGGCGTGAACAAACTCGTGCGCGGTGATCCATGGCGTCAGGTCGGATTTCCAATTGTCTTCGTCGAGATCATGGCCGCGCGTCAGTTGAAAGCAATTCAGGTGTTCCATCCCGGTTGTATTGCGAGTGTCGGGTAGAAAATGGAAGAAGAATGTAAAGCGGTCGGTATCGAGTTCACCAAACATATCAACTGCGGTTCGCGAAATGGGCATGACCTGGTCGAGAAATGAATTGACCGGCTCGCGGTCGCCGTTATTCAATATGCTTGTGGTAATTTGGGTTTCGCCAGCGTTAAATTCATAGACAAAAAAGCGCCCCAGTTGCACCAGTTCATCCACCATGCGGTCATAGTGTGAAAACTGAAACTCTGAATCGCCTAACTTCCCCGCGCTGGATAGAACCATCCATTGATCGGGCGGAATGATCTTGAGCGAGACGGGATTATCTTTCGCGCCGACAATGTACATGTACAATGCCGCGCCGTCGAGAAAAGCATGTCGATCATTCAATTGTGAATATTCACCGGACAGATTGTCTGCGTAAATTCTATATTGCACTCGGATTTTCGCGGCGCCATTGGTTTCGATGCGCCAGGTTGCTTTATCAATTTTTTGAAATGGGAGCGGCGTATTATTTGATGACGCGGAAAATTGACTGACGTTACGGGCGAAATCCATAATTTGATATCGGCCTGGCGACCAGGACGGCATTTGCATCGCAAGGCTGTCGTTTGTATTTGCATCAATATCAATTTGAATGAGGATGAAGTGGCTATTGGGATTGGGCATGGAGACCTGGTAGGCAATCTCCAGCGCCCATGTAAGAGGTCCGGTCAGAAGCAACAGGAAAAAGAAAGTTGGTAAGCGTTTCATTTCGATGCCTCAGTCATTTCTGTTTAAATAGATGCCTACATGTAACTTTTGCAATTCGATACGAATCCAAGAATGGTCTCCAGGCGGAGCGCGTCGTCGCCTCCGGCGTATAGATGCACTCAATGTCGCATTCGGCGAATTGACTTTGGTTGCGCGTCGCCCACAGCGCCATCTCGGTTTCAATGGCGTATTCGCTGCTCTGAATATGCGGCAGCATGGCTTCGAGAAGCGGGCGGTTGAATAACCGAAAGCCGCTTTGAATATCATGGAGCGGGCATCCCGTCAGCTGACGGATCAACGTTGAACTGGTTTTATTCGCTAAGCGGCGAACCATCGGGGTGCTTTCCGAATCAAACCGTCTTCTCCCGACAACGAAATCCGCCCCGCTGGCATCGCGGCATTGCATCATGCGGGGAATGTCCGCCGGGTCGTGCTGGCCGTCGCTATCGAGCGTTATCAGACAATCCCAGCCCGGGCGTTCAAGCCAATAGGCGAACCCCGCTTTCAAAGCGGCGCCCTTGCCCTGGTTGGCTTCCCAGCCGATTGAATCGACGCCGCTGGATTGAATATACTTGAGGGTTTCGTCTACGCTGCCGTCATTCACGACGAGTATATTTGATGTGAATTTGCGGCAGCTCTCAATCACGCCGACCACGGCTTCGCCGCAGTTATAGCATGGCGCCACGATGGTCAAATTTGGATATGGAACAACCTGATCATTCATACTGGATAGTATACGCCCGGATTGGTGGTGTGAATCAACCCTTGGGCGCAATTGTCCGGCGGCGTATTCTTAATCCATTGAATTAGACGAACGAAAACCAGCGATTGGAACGCGAGTGGTTAGAGCACTTTTATCGTGGGTATTTCTGTTGCTGCCGTTGGCGGTTTATGCGCTGCCAAGTTTTCAGACAACATTTGAAGAAGACGTTATGGTTTCGGTTTGCGGCGTCTATTTGATGCTGCGCGCTGCAAACCCGTTTCGGCGCGTCTTGCCGCAATGGCTGGAAACCAGCCTAGCATCCATTTTTCTTATCATTCTTTATGAAATCGGCTGGATGGGGCTTTGGCGCGGATATGGGGTTCTTGGATGGAGCGTTTTAGGGTATCCCGCTTGTTTAAGCGCTGCATATTTTTTACAAATTAAAGAACGGACGGCTGATAAAAAACTCCCTAATTCCATCATTCTGGCATGGCTGTGTCTGGCATGGCTGTTCATTTTATATAGCACGATTGTGTATTTTGTTCCGTCATTGTATATGCCCAAATCATACTTCCGCGCAGAATTTTATGGGGCTGCTTTGATCGGGATCGTAGTCGCAGGAATCGCATGCGCATTGGCAATGCACAAGAATTGGATGCAAAAAAGATGTCAAATGATTCCATTCTTTGCGGCGTTTGCTTTTGTGTGCGCGATGTCATGGTCGGCGAACTATCAACTCTGGCGCACGTGGTATGACGCGAGCGAATCGGCGCGCGCTTGGGCGCCGTTGCAAAATGAACAAGAACACAATATCCGCCTAGACAAGCAAGCGTCCTATGCGGCGTTTGTGCAATATTTTCGAGTGATGGACGCCGTTGAAAAAAAAGGGCGCATTCCAAAACGAATGGGGTGGGATGAGCGCATACATTCCCAACTGGAAACGCAAGTCCGAAGAACATGCGATTTGCGTTTGTTAAATATAATATTGAACGAGTCTGCGGATTCGGATTTAAAGCGTATTTCTCTCATTTCACGAATTTCAGATGATGCGTTTTTTCAGCAGTATAAAAATCAGTCGCCAAACCATGGCGCATCACAAAGATTATTCCTGGATGCGGAATATAACGATTTAGACAATCTGATTTATTTTCTCGACCGTTGGGGTGGAGTGTCTCAGTTGATGAATGGCGGCTTCAACAACCTCTGGCGTCCTGATGCTTTTTTTGATGACGCAGTTGATCTGGAAATTCACAATGGCGTTTTTGTGATTTTGCGCGCCAACCGGACAATTGTTTCTTCTGCGCCCGTCCCTTGGTTGCAGGGCGAGTTATCGCCGTTTCTGTTTGGCGGAGATGTGGTGGATATCGAATTATTCAAACAGATAGACGGCGCATTGATTGTCTCGTCAAAAGGTGAAATCGCTTCATTCGGTCAAACGCCCCCCGGTTTTCCCTCTTGGGGCGAACTCTACTTTCAAGAAGACGTTATTGTTGATTTAGAACTCGACGTAGATGAGCGCGGTTATTACCTGCTGGATGCTTATGGCGCCGTACATGGCAACCATGCGGACGGTCAAACGAATTTGGCGTATCGGTCGCCGCCGATCTCTGATGGACTCGTTCCCTATTGGGCGGGGCAGCGCATGGCGGTTGATCTCGAAGTGGACGCGCAGGCGCGCGGGCTAAATATCTATACGCGAGAAGGCGAGTTGTTCACCATTGCCCAAAAGCCATTTCGGGAGACGTACCGGCCTGCGTCTAAAAACGAACATCGCGGCGTTGCATTGCTTGACGGGCTTGAGGGGCGCTTATATTCACTTGAAAGCAATGGGCGGATGATTCAATTGCCTGCGGATGTAGAATAGGCATCTTAAAACAATAAAAACGAGAGCGAAATGCGCTCCCGTTTTTATTTCGTCTCTAGTCTTCGGCCCGGTTGCCCTTGGGTTTTCGTAATTCAATGGGCGCTTCTTCAAAGGCGCCCGTTTCAACCATGCGGGGCAAGTCATTTTGAATGAACTTAATGAAATCCTCG
Source organism: Candidatus Hinthialibacter antarcticus (assembly GCA_030765645.1). Taxonomy (NCBI): domain Bacteria; phylum Candidatus Hinthialibacterota; class Candidatus Hinthialibacteria; order Candidatus Hinthialibacterales; family Candidatus Hinthialibacteraceae; genus Candidatus Hinthialibacter; species Candidatus Hinthialibacter antarcticus. The sequence goes on from JAVCCE010000072.1 coordinate 46,001, forward strand.
CGTAGGTCTTCACGCTGCAAAGCGAATTCGATGGTTGTTTTTAAATAGTCCAAGCGGTTGCCGATGTCGTGGCGTTTGCCTTCGAACTGATAGGCGTACATCTTTTGGTCTTTGCACATCAGCCTCAGTGCGTCCGTCAATTGAATTTCGCCCAATTTACCCGGCGGCGTTTTTTCGATGTAATCAAAAATATCCGCCGTCAGAATGTAGCGTCCACCAACGGCGTAATCAGACGGGGCCGATTCCACATCGGGTTTTTCAATTAAATCATCGACCATAATGGTGCGGTCTTCGATGGGCTTGCCCTTGATAATGCCGTAGTTGACCACTTTTTCGCGCGGGACTTTCTCCACGCCGATCACTGGACAGCGCCATGTGCGATAGAAGTCCATCAGTTGTTTGGTGCATGGCGTTTTAGAACCAACGATGGTATCGCCCAACAAGACGACGAAGGGTTCTCCCGCGACGTGCTGCTTGGCGTAATAGATGGCGTCGCCTAAGCCCTTGGCGTCTTTCTGGCGGATGTAGTGGATGTTCGCGAGATTCGACAACTCGGTAATGCTCTGATGGATGTCCCACTTGCCCGAACTTTCCAGGGAATTTTCGAGTTCCCAGGAACGGTCGAAATGGTCTTCGATGGCGCGCTTGCCCTTACCCGTAATAATCAAAACATCTGTGATGCCCGATTCAACCACTTCTTCAATAACAAACTGGATCGTCGGTTTATCAATGATCGGCAGCATTTCTTTGGGTTGAACTTTAGTGGCAGGCAAAAAGCGCGTACCCAACCCTGCGGCGGGAATCACGGCCTTACGGACTTCGCCAATACCAACTGCGTTGGCTGGATTCTTCATACTGGACTCCATTCAGCGTTGTGAAGCGTTCAAGCAATAATCAGCCCGGGCGTTTGACGGCCGCTCGGCTGTTGCGAAAATCGGCGCCGCGCACTTCAATCACCCGGCACATGGAAATAATACGGGAGGATAAAGCGGGGTCAACGCGCATTTTGAGATTATCGTATTCTAAATTTGAGGTGATGATGAGCGTTTTGCAATCTTGGTAGCGGCGGTTGATGAGCGCATACAAACGGTCGGCGACCCACGATGAGGTTTTTTGAACGCCAAAGTCGTCCAAGACCAAAATTTGCCGTTGCAAGCGTTCTTCGATTTGCCCTTTGGGCGCTGTGTTGTTTTGAGGGTCATAGGTTGCGCGGATGGCGTCAAGCAAATCAACAATGTTATAAAAAACGCCGCTATGCCCTTTTTCAACTAACGCTTTCAAAATTCCAATGGCAATGTGAGTTTTGCCAACGCCGGTGGGGCCGTAGATATATAGCCCTTGAGCGTTTTCGCGTGAATAATTTTCGACATACTTTTTTGCGTCGCTCAGGCAGGCGCGTAGTTTGGTGTTGGAATGCGAAAAGGTTTCCAGTGATTCATTCAAAAAGCGTTTTGGGACGCGGGAGTCTTCGAGCGTATTGAGAATGACATCCTTTTTGACGCACTCACACGGGCGCGCGCCTTTTTCATCAATAATGTGCCCGTAGCCGTCGCATAAGGGACAGCGTTGGTCCGGGTCCGCGTCAGGCAGATTGTCCATAGACGGGAGTTGCCCCAGTATTTTTTTGACGTTGCCGCCAATCATAGAAAATGATTTCATCGCTCTCAACTCCTGATCGGCTGGTTAGGCCTCAATCGAAGCGCTCAATTTTGATTTGATCCAGCTGAAGTGCTTGGCGTTGCGTCGGTGCGCTTCTGAAAATACATCATAGATTACTGCCATATCATAGCAATTGGAAATTTCTTCAAGGTCTTCGACAATACGCGGCGTGAATCGGGGGCCAAAAACCATTTGGTATAAAAACACGACGCGTTGCGCTTTGTCGAGTTGGTCGATCGGTTCCGCATAGCGCAAGGCAAAGCGCCCGCCGTGCGGCCCGGCAGTCTGTGCGCGAAGCGCGTCCAGCCCATACGGCAACGGCAGCGGCGAGAGTATGCGCACCTGTTGGACGGTAGCCTCCGCCTCATGGCGGGCGATATAGTCCGCCTTTTCAAGACGGATGAGCGCGTCTCGAATTTCGTCCTGTGTTAGTCCCGTTTGTTGAGAAAGCGAGGGGAGGTCGCATTCAAACCAATCCGGCGTCAGGTTCGCGTCGCATTCCATTGCGATTAATTTACGAAACAGCGTCCAGCACTCAAGCCCCAATTGATTGCGCATCACTTTTGGGAGACCGCTCGATTCGATCCAGCGCGGAATGCGCGTCCAGAGTGGATCATTCATCGGCATTGTCAGAGGCGGAGTGAGTAGGAACAATTTCAGGCAACGTTTTGTGATGGTTTTCTATTTCGTGTTGTACCTTCTCGATTTCCTTGGTTAATTGTTCCAGGCGTTCCATGATTGGATCGGGGAGATGCGTATGGTCTAAATCCACGCCGCGTTTGCCGGTCGCTGAGACGACGCGTTGTCCATCGCGAATGACGATGCGCCCCGGGACGCCGACCACTGTGCAGTTTGGCGGAACGTCTTTTAAGACCACCGCTTGCGCACCGATTTTTACGTTTTCACCGAGATGAATGTTGCCTAGAACTTTTGCGCCCGCGCTGACCATGACGTTCTGGTCAAGGGTCGGGTGGCGCTTGCCGGTTTCTTTGCCTGTCCCGCCCAAGGTGACGCCCTGGAACAAAACGCAGCCTTCGCCAATTTCAGCCGTTTCGCCAATGACGACGCCCATGCCGTGATCGATGAAAACGCCGTGGGCGATTTTCGCGCCGGGGTGGATTTCAATACCAGTGAAAAAGCGGTTCACTTGAGAAATCACTCTTGGAAGAAACGGCAAGTGGATATTTGTATGAAGAACATGCGCAATGCGATGCAACAGCAGCGCATGAAAACCCGCGTAGGTAAATAAGACTTCCATTCCGCCCCAAAACCCTCTGGCGGCGGGATCATTGTCCATGCAAGCCTTAAAGTCTGAATGAATTGCCCGGAAGATCATGCAAAAGGCTCCTCGCAAATTAGAAAACCGATTATGCTGTTGTTGGCGCAAACAAAACGAGGCGCCATAATTTTCTCGATCAAATCATTTTAACATGAAGCGGGCGTACGTCCAACTCGGCTCTAATCAATGAACCAAATCATTTCTCAAAATAAACCCAATTGTCCGTCTGTGTGGGATTTTACCCGCCGGGACTTACAAGAGTACCTGGTTGCCAAAGGCCATAAGCGATTTCACGCCGACCAGATCATGCGTTGGTTGTATGAACGCGGCGCCGCGACTTTTGAGGATATGACCGATTTATCAAAAGAGATGCGCGTCAACTTGTCGCGGCAACTTGATATGCAGACGCCCCGCATCGTGGCGCAACAGAACGACTCGGCGGATGAAACCACCAAACTGCTGCTCGAATTTCCCGACGGCGAACGGGTGGAGACTGTCCGTATGCCGCGTTTTGCGGAACGGGCGAAGACCGATGAAACAACAGGGAAAGTTCGCGAGCAAGACAAGCAAAAAATTGAAGGGTACACCGCCTGTTTGTCCACGCAGGCCGGGTGCCAATTCGCCTGTAAATTTTGTGCATCGGGGCAAAGCGGCCTCAAGCGCAACCTGACGCCGGGTGAAATCGTTTCACAAGTGATGGGGTTCGTCTGTGAGGGATATGACGTTTCGCGCATCGTTTTTATGGGATCAGGCGAGCCTCTGCATAATTTTGACAACCTCAGCAAGGCCATTGATATCCTCACCTGTGAACAAGGGCTGAACCTTTCTCCGCGCCGGATTACCGTTTCTACCGTCGGGCTTGTGCCTGAGATTTACCGGATGGCCCAAGAAGAATGGAAGGTTAAACTGGCGGTGTCATTACATGCGACCCGCGACGCCGACCGCGAGCAATTGATTCCATTGGCGAGGAGTTACTCGCTGAGTCAACTCAAGGATGCGTTAGTACATTATCAACGGGTGCAAAAAAGGCGATTGACGTTTGAATATTTGATGATTTCAGGGCTGAATGACGCCGCAGCAGACGCCGTTCGACTCAAGGGAATCTGTGAAGATTTGCTTTCACATGTCAATCTGATTCCGTTTAATGCGGTTCCCCGCTCTCCCTTTAAATCATCGAATGCGAAGACAGTCGAAAATTTCCGTCGGCAATTACGCAAGAGCGGCATTGACGCTACGGTGCGATACAGCCGGGGCCGCAACATCGACGCCGCCTGCGGACAACTCAGGCAGCGCTATGAAAAGACAGAAAACTAAGCGGCCCGTTTATGTTCCAAATACATAATGATCGCCGCTGCTAATAACGCCGTTGCTTTGATCGTATAGGTGTAACGGCATTCCCTCCGCTGCTTCATAATCTGTATCCGGCATTGCGCCATGTAAGACGAATCCGCCCTTTTTATTATTCTGTGATGGAATCCAGCGAAATGTATTGCCATTCAATCGGGCTGCATTTGCATATTCGGGATCCCATAAGGGATACGCGCTGTCTTCCATTTGAAATACGCCTTCGCCTGATGGGTCTATCCCGTCCCGAAATGGATCAAGTGGAACGGAACTCATATACGCGACGGGAGAGGTCAAGCGGGCGAGCCGCGCAAAGCGAAGGCTGCCGTCTGTATTGGGAGTCGGCGGATACATATTATTGTCGAGCCGATAGGTTTCTAACGCGAGCGAGAGGCTGCGCATATCGCTTTGGCTGCGCGCGGCTTTGGCGCGTACTTGCGCGTTGATGAAATTGGGGACGGCAATGGCTGCGAGAATTCCGATGATGGCGACAACGATCAATAATTCAATCAGCGTAAAACCTGTTTGAGTGGCTCTGCCTTTTATCATTTGAAACCTCTCCATCCCAATGGTGAAAATTGATTCATAAAACAAAAAACGGCGCTTATAAAGCCGCCGTTATCAGGTCAAAAGAAACGAGAAATGTTTCGTCTATTGCCCGTTTTTGTATTCGCGCTTCCATTTCAGAAATTCGTTGTAATCCGCAGTGAATTTGGTTTCGCCGCTATTCATCGCGATGAAGTATAAGGCGTCGATATCAGTAGGCTCCATTGCGGCTCGTAGCGATGCTTCGCCGGGATTACAGATTGCCGCTGGCGGCAGCCCTTTGCGCTGGTAGGTGTTATAGGGCGAATCAAATTCTAAGTCAGTCAGTGTTAATGCGCGAGACCAGTCCTGGATGGAGTAGTGAACTGTGCTGTCCGATTGTAGCGGCATCCCTTTTCTGAGACGGTTGACAAAAACGGCTGCGATCTTAGCGCGGTCTTCATCGTTCTTGGCTTCTTTTTCAATGATAGAGGCCAAAATTATGACAGAATGCGAAGAATCGTTTGCGACCAAACTTGCTTCTTTCCACCAATACGATTTTTCCTGGTCATTTTGCGCTGCTGTAAAGAGAGGGTTAAACACTTTTTCAAATTTTCTTACCATGCGCTCGACGACTTTAATTGGCGGCGTATTGCGAATCAGAAAATAGGTATCAGGAAAAAATACGCCTTCATTGGCTGCGTTGGTTCCATCCGGCGCCGCAACAACAATCGCAAATGTTTGAGAGGTGTTGCTTTCTGCAATAAACGCTTCCGCCGTACAAATTTCCATCTCTTCGCAACGCTGAGCGATTTGGAGCTGAGTAAAGCCTTCGGGAATCACCAACGAGCGGCGATAGTTCCAACCGGTTGCGAGTAGATCAAGCGCTTGGTATGGCGTCTGGTCGCCGGTGAATTCATACTCGCCTGCTTTGAGCGAGTCGCCGATGCCGCGTAAGTCGGCAATGACTAAAAACACGGTGACGTTATCAATGATGCCTTTTTCTTCAAGCAGCGTTCCGATTTGGCGGGCGCTCCACCCTTCTGGAATATCAATCAGGTGGCGGTCGCTTGCTGTTCCCCAAGGCGTATTCCATACCGAATATTCTTGATAAATCATAATGCCCGCCGCAGCAACGGCGATCAGTACGACGATGAGTAGTCCCCAAATCACTTTTTTCTTCATCGTACAACAACTCCAGGCCATTTATTTTGTGCGATTTTCTTACCGAATGGCATTCTAGACGATTGAAAGCCAACGGCGAAGATAATCATGCGCAATTTCCGTGGATTCTCAACCAGTGTACCGATATGATGTACTCAATCCAAATGAGGAAAGATGTAGATGACTGATTATATCATACGAAGGTTGTTGGGCGCTGTACCCATTTTGCTGGGCGTCTTGGTATTGACTTTTTTATTGCTTCAGATGATTCCCGGCGATCCCGCCGTTGTGCTGGCGGGCGAGAGGGCGACGCCGGAACAAGTGGAACGCATTCGCAATGAACTGGGGCTGAACGATCCCCTGCCCGTTCAATTTGGACGTTATGTCTGGAGCCTGGCCCAATTTGACTTGGGACGCTCACTGTTGACCGAGCGCCCCGTCCTGACGGAAGTGCGCGAGCGCTTTCCCGCGACGTTAGAACTTTCATTCTATTCGATGGTTATCGCTGGACTCATTGGCATTTCGTTAGGGACGTTCGCTGCGGCGTACAAACACCGCTGGGCGGATACGGGCGCGATTATTGTTTCGCTGATTGGCGTTTCGATTCCTATTTTCTGGTTGGGGTTGGAATTCATTTATTATTTTGCCTACAAACTGTATTGGTTCCCGACCTCAGGGCGTGGGCCGTCGCCGATTGATTCTTCGATCACAGGGCTTTATACCATCGACGCGCTGTTGGCGAAGAATATTCCTGGATTTTTCCAAGCGTTCCAACATTTGTTTTTACCCTCATTGACGCTCGGGTTGCTCGCGTCTGCATTAATTGCGCGAATGACGCGCACCACGCTGATCGAAATTCTCGAACAGGATTTTATTCGCACCGCCCGATCCAAAGGCGTCGGACGCATCAAAATATGGCGCCATGCGTTCCGTGCGGGCTTTGTGCCGATTTTGACGGTGTTTGGCTTGCAACTGGGCATGTTGCTTGGCGGCGCGGTTTTGACCGAGCATGTCTATTCTTGGCCGGGATTGGGCTCTTTTCTGGTGCAAGCGGTATTTGCGCGGGATATCCCGTCAGTGCAAACGTTGGTCATGCTTTCCGCTGTGATATTCGTTGCGGCAAATCTGATGGTTGATCTCATCGCAGCCTTTTTTGATCCCCGTATTCGTGAGCGTTATCAACAAGGCGCCTCGTGATTCATCAGGAGACATTTCATGCAAGCCATACTTGATTATATTGAGCAGAACCGCCAGCGGTTTGTGGATGAGCTGGTTGAATGGGTGAAGATTCCCAGCGTAAGCGCGCAAAGCGCCCGCAAAGCCGATTGCGGACGCGCAGCGCAGTATGTTGAGTCTCAACTGAATTCGATTGGGTTCGAGACCAGACTCTGCCCGACGGCTGGCAACCCCGTCGTCTTAGGCAAGCATCATAAAGCGCCTGGAAAACCCACGGTGTTAATTTATGGCCATTATGACGTGCAGCCAGAAGACCCGGTTGATTTATGGCAGACTCCGCCGTTTGATCCGCAGGTGCGCGACGGCAATCTGTATGCGCGCGGCGCGACCGATAATAAGGGGCAATGTTTTGCGCATATCAAAGCCGTCGAAGCGCTGATTCAATCAAACGGCGAATTGCCGGTCAACATTACCTTCCTCATTGAAGGCGAAGAAGAAATTCACAGCGCTAATTTGTATGACTTCATTCTTAAGAATAAAGATGAACTTAAATGCGACGTCGGCGTCATCAGCGACAGCAGCCAATTCGGCCCTGGAATGCCCGCTGTGACGTATGGGCTGCGCGGCATTGTCGGCGAGGAAATTCGCGTCACCGGGCCGAAGCAGGATTTGCATTCAGGCGTATATGGTGGTGCGGTGGCGAACCCCTGCAACGTGATTGCAGACATTATTTCTAAATTAAAAGATCAGGCAGGTCGAGTTGCGATCCCTGGATTTTACGACGACGTGCTCGAACTCGAACCTTGGGAGCGCGAGGCGTTCGCGAAATTGCCGTTTGACGCAAAAGCGTTTAACGATTCAATCGGAGTTCCTGAGGCGTCCGGCGAGCAAGGCTACAATGTCTATGAGCAACGCTGGGCGCGCCCCACATTAGACGTGAACGGCATCTTCGGCGGTTATCAGGGCGAAGGCTCCAAAACGATTGTTCCCAGTTGGGCGGGCGCCAAGATCACCATGCGCATGGTTCCCAATCAAGACCCGGAGAAAATTCACCAACAATTCGTAGATTATGTGAAATCAATCGCGCCGCCTTCGGTTCAAGTGACCTTCAAAGACGGCGGTGGGTGCGGCGCGGTCATGGTCCCGCGCGACGCCCGTTTTATGGATCAAGCGATAGAAGCAGTCAAGCGCGGTTTTGGCGCGGAGCCTGTATTTATCCGCGAGGGCGGTTCAATTCCGATTGTATTGACGCTTTCAGAAGAACTTGGCGTTCATGTGTTGTTGCTTGGGTTTGGATTGCCCGACGACAACATGCACGGCCCGAACGAAAAATTCAGCCTGGATGATTTTATCAAAGGCATAAAGACGTCGGCGTGGCTGCTGCATCTCTGCGGCGAAGCGAAGTAAGGCGCCATAAAATGTAGAGTGGATTCATAACCAATCAAATTGAATGTTGAAACATTATTTGGCGTGTTGCTGAATCCCCCCTAGCCCCCCTTTTTAAGGGGGGCTAGGGGGGATCAAGAATGAGCAATGAGTTGTGCCTATTGAATCACAAACCAAGTCATGCCGCGCGGCTCGATCTCGATTGGAATTTCGATTTCTTGTTTTTGATTCAGTGAATACGTTTTCCACTTCCCTTCTTTTTCACTGACTTTGGCTTTGCTCTCAATGCCTGCGTAATACAACGGCAGGGTGTATGTGCGCTTGACAGTTTCAGTGGTCGGGTTAAACAACATCGCAAATCCCTTGTTCTTCAATTCAGGATTCACATGCAATATACCGTCGATGTTGCGTCCGTCGGGGCGATGTAAATGGATGATATCTGAATCAAGAATGTCGCGGTATTTCTTATAAAACTGAACACTGCGAATAACCATCTCTTTGGTTTCCGGCGCGTCATAGATGCGCGGGCCGCGATAACAGGCCTGTACGCCAGCCCCGAAGTTTTGCATCAAGAACGTTTCGTAAGTATCGAGGTGGTCTTTGAGCGGCTCAATAGTCGCCGCTGCGCCGCCGCCGTGATATTCCACCAGCGGGACGAACATCCAACCCATGCTGGGCGGTTTGAGAAAGGTCCCGTCATAGATGTGCTGGCGGCTGTGGATGACCTGCTGTTCGCGCGGCAGGCTCCAGTTTGTTTCGCGGTAGCCCATCGCGATTTTGTTAGAACCGTTGAAGACGTACAAATCAGGCACGTTCAAATAGACGCCCTCCGCCCGGCACCATTCATAGAAGTCCACTATGCGCTTGTGTTGCGCCCATTGTGAATCGGCGAGACCCTTGTGGCCTGGATGCACTGTCGACGCGCAGGGGTCGCCGGGGTAGGAGCCGTCATGCTCTAACAGGTCGCAGCCTGTTTCTTTAATAAACGTCTTCAGGTTGTGAAAATAGCGGTCGCCCCATTCGCTCATCAGGCAAGGCGCGTTGCCGAAGTAGGCGCCGGGTTTGCCTGTCTTGGGGTCAATCACGTCATGTTCCGGCCCGGCGCTGCGCGACGAAAGCAGCGAATACGCGCCGATTTCGATACCCTTGCTATGCGCATAATCAAAGTCGGCTTTGAAGCGGGCGATGTATTCAGGGTCGATATTTTCCATACTGATGCCGCTGCCGAAACTTAGCACGATCATTTCGAACCCGGTTTCAGCGCATTGATCGACTGCGTTGCGGATCGATTCCGAGTCGGAATAGCGCAGGTGCAGCATGATGGGGTTCTCGGTCACCCAAGGCGTGAGGACGCGGTGCAACTTGCGGATGGCAAGTCCGCGCCGCTCTTTGTCGTCGCTGTCATGCAGCAATTCAATCACGCGAAATGAGGTGAACGATTCGCCGGGCGCGACGTGTGCGCCGGGGCCGTACGGATAACGGCTAGTAAATAAGTGAGGCCAAGTGCGGTCGTAATTAACTTGAGTTGCATAATCGGGATCGGGTTCCCAGTAATTGGTTTGGTCGGCGGAGAGGTAACTCATCCCGCAAAACATGTAATCGCTTTGCGCGTGGAAGCGGGAGTTTGTGATTAACGCCAGGTCGTTCGGGTCAATATGGTTCTGGAATTGGCGCGGCTTGGTGGATCGCGCCAGGTTGACCTCGCTAATGCGTTCGACGACGGCGAGAATTTCGACCGTGAGCGAGTCGATGGTGATGTCGGCGTCGGTGTTGTTTTGAATCTCCACCCATTTGTTTAAAACGGGGATGCCTTCATATAGTTCATAATGGACGGATAGTTCGATGCCAGCCAGCGATAGCTGATTTTCTGGCGATTGAAAATTCAACGTCAAATGCTTGCCCTTGGCAGGCCAGTTGGTATCGCCTGCGTATCGCTTTTGTTTCCATTCGAGCGGCGGGACGCAATCGCCGGTGGAGTATCCCTTGAACTGAAACGCATCGGGCGAGGCGGTCAGATCGTCGATCCAATCTTGCTCAAGATAGGCGTAATTGGGTTGGCCTTTGAGCCCGCCGATTTCGTAGGTCGCGCCGTTGATGACCACTTGGGCTTCGGGCTTCACGCCGCGCACGAATTCGTCTTCGGTGACTTGATGGCGAAAACTGATGGTCGCGAGATTGGGATGCAAACGAAACGTGCGTTCGATCAGGCCATTCGAGATGCTGAGGGTTTTGCCTGAGTCGAGCACGTCAATGGTAACGGGTTCATTCAAGCCTTCGACCAGCCAATCACGCTCAGCGAAAGCGGACAGTTGAAAGGTGATGGTAAGTATAAAACATGCGATGGATATAAAGCGGCGGCAATTGTTCATCCAAATTCTCCAACGTATAAGATGATTTATTTATAGCCCAAAAGAAATTCTGGATGAAGATGTGAGGGGGTATTATTGGGAGGGCGAACCTCCTGGTGAGCCAGATTTTTACAAACAGTTATCTCATTTGCGCGGCTCGGCGGGAGCCTCGCCCTCCCACTGCCCTCACCTGCCGTCCGCCCCATGCAGGAGGTGCGGTAGGCGATGCTCGTTCTTGCCTTTGCCACCCCAGCCTAATGTAGGGTGGAATGAATAAAATGAATTCCACCGTTTACTTTTGATTATTAAATTTGAAAAAATTTCATTGGTGGGTTTCGTTTCACTCAACGCCACCCTACTTGAAACGTTGTGAGAATTCCGAGGTAGCGACTGTCTTGAAATTCAAGGTCAGTGTCATTGCGAGGAGGCCGAAGGCCGACGCGGCAATCTCACAAATCGAAAAGCGAGATCGCTTCGCTGCGCTCGCGATGACACGGACCATACGTAGTCACTGTGACCCAGTAGGGTGGGCTCGTTCGACGAAGGCGAACAGCCCACCAAGCAATGTTTTCGAGATTGAGAATTGGTGGGTTAAGAAGATACACTGCAAAGAAAGCAGTTTAGTTCTTTAGTATTTTTCTCAATTCATCAATAGGAATCGGTGGATTTTTTGTATGAACCATTGCATGACAATTGGCGCAAACCAAGGCTATGTCATCCAAGGTTGTTAATTGTTCACCCATTGAAATTGGATTTAAATGGTGGGCAATAATATATTCATCCCCAATCGTTCCATACTTTTCTTCAAAGCTAAAACCACACACTTCACAACGAAAATCAGAATTGGCTTTTTTAGCTAAAATTACACCACTATTTCTCCTACGAAATTCTATTTCAGCTTTGTATTTTTCTCCTTCAAGAACTTCTTGCTGTTTTTGTGCTTTTTTTTCCAGTTTTAATTCTGATTCAAAAGATAGAATTTCATTAGATTGAAGTTTCTCAACCGTAAGTTGTTGGCTTTTGCCTAGTATTTTATTCATTCTGATAAATTCAGATTCCCATTTTACTTTTACTTGATGAGGCCATGGAACTCCATTAGGATCAACAATTAGTGTTTGCTTATCAAAAAAGTATGAGCCGTCCACTATTCCTTTGCATACAATTTTAGTACCTTGTTTGACATAAATGATGTCACCTTTTTTCATTTCATAAGCCACTCTTTTAAGGCTTGCTTTTTGAGATGGTGCCAATTTTTGCCATGAATTTTTAGGTTCTCCTTCAGGATATCTTGAAAGATCAGTTTTTGCTAATGGATCATAAGTTATCGCTGCTACTCCCAATTCAAAACAAATAGGCCACAATTCTTCTCCGCCAGTTCCAACTCGAAATGCCATTCGCCAAGTTGTCATTTATTTGCACCTTTTTTTGAATAATTTTTTGAATAATATATGTTTCTGATTACAAAATACCAAAATTTAAACATTATCTCTACCTATAAAAACAAAACCAGCCCGAAGCGGTGAGGCTTCGGGCCGAAGATGAACATTCAAGACGCGCGATTTCAACGCGTGCGATTCATTTACCTTATTCCGCATAAGCGACCGGAATTTGTTTCGGTTTGACTTTCTCCACTTTCGGCAAGTGGAGAGTCAATACGCCGTTCTTCAATTCCGCTGAAATCTTGTCTGCGTCAATCTGTTCCGAGAATTCAAACTGACGATAAAAATTGGCCAGTTCATATTCCCGATAGGTTGCTTCATGTTCCGCGTCGACGGCGTGATTTGCTTCCAAAGTGAGGACATTGTTTTCGACATTCACTTTGACCGCGTCCTTGGCGACGCCGGGCACGTCGGCCTGCAAGACCAGTTTGTCTTTGTATTCGATGATGTCGACTGGCGGCGTAACGTAACGCGCATCTTCACGCGAACATTCTTGCGTATTGGGAACTCGCTGTTCCTGAGTCTGGGGTACGGTTTTTTCAATGCTCATTTTCGGGTCTCCTCTCGTGGCTCATCTTAAGACTTAGTTCGCTACCTGAATTTCGATGGAACGGGGGCGTGCTTTTTCGGCTTTGGTCGCAGTGATGGTCAAGATGCCGTTCTTGTATTCGGCCTTGATCTTGTCCGAATCAACTTCCGCCGGAAGTTCAACCGTGCGGATGAACTTACCCGCAGCGCGTTCGTTGCGATGGAAGGCTTCCGGTTTCGCGTCGCCATTGCTGCGCACCTTTTCGCCGCTCAGCGTCAATTGGTTGCCGACGATGCTGACGTTGATGCTCTCTGTGTTTAAACCGGGCGCTAACGCTTCAACGACGAAGGCGTCTTTTTTTTCATACAAATTGATGAGTGGATAGCGGCGGGCGGAATTGCCTGGCAAAAAGGCCAGACGCTGGCGCGGGTCGCCCTGCTGCTTGTACGACGGGCCGAATACGCGGTTCATTTCCTGCTGCATCCGGTCGAGTTCCTGGAAAGTGGTCCATAGATTCATGAGCCTTGACCTCCTGTGTCTTGATCCCGCTTTGGGATTTAATTTCTGACTTTCGGTTTTTTATATATGCCAACAACGTGCCAAACTATTAAGTGTAGAAAAATGTGCTAGATGCTTGAAAGATAGCAGATAGTCCCTTGTGTCATTTTGGCGCGATTTTGTGTGGAATTGAGCAAAAAAAACCGCAAACAATAATGTTTGCGGTATCTAGTGGTCAAGAGCGTTTCCGCTCTGGAAGGCATTTGGTGTGACATCTTGTTTACTTTTCTAAGTTCAAACTGTTTTTGTGAACTTAGCGCTGAGCCCCTGCCAAGCCCCCTTTATGTAAGGGGGGAAGGCGCAGCAGGCGCCAGGGGGGATTCAGGTTTTCTACACCAGCACATCAAGTTCGACTGCTTGTGGCTCTGGCGTCAATAACGAATCATTGCGCGGAGAAGAAAGGTCAATTTCTTCGCTCTCTTCTAATTTCTCTTTCTGTTGTTCACGCAATTGTTCGAGGTTTTTATTCAATAATTCCGTTGTGATTGATTCAGGATCGGCGGAAGTATTGATGCCAAAGTTTTTGAATAATTGGTTGGTGGTATCAAAGAAGCGGTTCAAGTCGTTGTTAACGTCTTCACCAATATTTTCAAAGAAGTCAGAGGCAAAGCCGAGGCCGAGTGCGTCGAGTTCTTCGCCGAAGGTGTCTCCCAGGCCAGTGAAGAAGTCGTTCAGCTGGGCGCCGACATGGTTGCGGGCTGATTCAATCAATCCTTGGGTGGCGCCGACGAATGAACTCAAGTTGCCGGGGTCGCTGGTTAACACGCCGCGCGCCGCTTCCAGGAAGCCGCCCAGCGTTCCGGTGTCGTCGAATTGAGACAGCTCTTCGGCAATGGCGTTGAAGTTACTCAAATCCGTGCCGGAGATCGACACGTTCAGGGTAAATTCTTGCGCGACCTGCTTTGATACGCCAAGGTATTCACCCGCAATCGCATCGCCTTGCGCTTGTTGAGCGCTTAACGCGACGGCTTTGGATTCCTGGAAGAAAATTTCCGCCTGGAAATCGCGAGTGCTCACAATTTGTTCAAATGTAGTTTGACGAGCCGCGATTGCGTCAAAACTGCTTAAAGATAAATCGGTGGGATTCTCTTCGAGTGAATATTCATCTGTTTCCGCGTCTTCTGGAACGGGTTGTTCTTCGCCTTCAATCAGTTCAGTTTCATCAGCAACTTGCTGCTGAGTCCCTGTATACGATTGGATGCCCGCAGCGGATGATTCCGCGAAACGAACCGCTAAATCGAGCGCAAACGAGCCGTCTGAATTGATCTTCAGATCGACTGAGGCTTCGAAGCGGCCGTCTTTACTGACGATGATCTGGTTGGTTGCGCCGAGTTCCGGCTTGGTACGCGCCTGTTGAATCGCCCCATCTGCGGCGTCTTTGGCGAAGGTGGAAAGATCAAGTTTGTCTTTCTTTTCGTCATCCGCAGGCGACTTGGTTTGATCTTGCAGGCCGCGTAGGATATTCGGCTGCCGTAATGGCGACAACCCATTTTGGCTTGATAACCCATTGTTTCCGGTCAGAAGGCTGAGCGGCGATGAGTTATTGTTGTTGCTGGTGCGATTGAACAAGCTGGTCAGGCCTGAATTCGCATTAAAAAAATTCTGTAAGGCTGATGGGGCTTGGATTCCCTGTGCCATAATTTTGCACCACGTTTCCGAGAAATGGTCGCTATACGGTATCGGCTTATAGCAGGGTATCCTTTATTAAAAAGTCGATTTATTATGACCTTTGATAAGAAAAAGCCTTAAGGAGTAACCCCTAAGGCTTTTGTTTTCAGTAGGAAAACAGATTCGATGAATTAAGTCGTCCTTCGTGGACGCGGGAATATTTTTGATTTTCCCTTTTGGCTGCCGGAGTTGCCCTTTCCATCAAAATCGAATGTATCCTGACTGTGGCCTTTACCTTTAGAGGGACCTGTCAGGTAAGGCATGTAGGGTTTCCACTTCAGGCTTTCGATCGTCCAACGAAAATACTTTCGGGCAAACGAAAACCATTCGGTCGGGCGCGTCGTGGCAACGAAACAAAGAAGGAGCACAATGAGCCACATCCAGATAATTTCATTGGTATTCATGTTTTTCCCTCCTTGCTATTCTGTGATTCCGTTCTATTGCTTATATTATAACGAAAAACAGGGCGATAAGTAAAATGATTCTTTCAAGGAGATCAAAACTATGGCAAATATGGCATCAATTCATTGCCGAACTTGCGGCAAAGCATTGCCGGAAGGCACGCGAACGCCTACATTTCCTTTTTGCAGCATGAAATGCAAGATGGTCGATCTAGGACATTGGTTTAATGGAGACTACCACATTAGTGAACCCCTCCCGCGTGAAGAGGACGATCACGACGCTGACGCCGAATTTGGGCTACGCTGATTGGTTGTGTGCAGCGGCTTCGGCGGTTTTACTTGCGCTTTGTTTCCCTCCCTTTGAACAATCCTATCTGATTTTTATCGCTCTTGTTCCTGCACTGTGGCGGGCGCGGGTGAACAACACAAAACATAATCTCTTTCTGGGTCTTGCGACCGGATTCATCTATAACCTGATCCTGCTTCATTGGCTGATTTATGTTACCGGCCCCGGCATGTTTTTGCTGGCGTTTGTTGCTGGCGCTCCTCTGATGTTTCCCTTCTGGGTATGGGGCGCACTGATTGGTCGCTGGTATCGCATCCCGGCGTTTGCTCTTAGTTGGTGCTTGGTTGAGTATCTGCGATCAATCGGCCCGTTCGCGTTTTCATGGGGATTCGTGGGACATGCGACTTATGACTTTGGTGTCTTTTTTTTGAATTCTATAGAGTGGCTTGGTATTTTGGGCGCCTCTTTTCTTTTTGTATCCTTTAACGCCTCGCTATTTAGTCTGCTCCACAGGTTTTATTGTTGGGTAAGAGACAGAACACTCCCTAAAAGAATTAGAAATGAATTCAAACCAGCACTCATTTATTTTGTAATAATCTCATTTTTAATTTTTTGGAATGCAACTCTAAGTGTTGGTACGTCTGCGATGCATTCAAAATTCCATAGACAAGATATAGTGAACTTACGCGTTGCTTTAATTCAAGGTTCTTTTCCGCAAGACGCGAAAGAGTCGGCCTCGGTCGATGAAATGTTAAGCCGTTATCTCGACTTGTCCCGTCAGGCGATGGCGGAAAACCCCGACCTCATCATCTGGCCGGAGAGCACGGTCCCCTACCCTCTTAATCTTTGGGAGGATGGGCTTCATCAGATCGTTTCGTTTGTGAAAGAGAATGATGTTGAATTGCTATTGGGTTCTGTCCACGCTGAGTTATTGAGTGATGACAAAGTGGCCTATTACAACCGCGCGTTGCATTTCAGGCCGGATAAAATTCGCGCCGACGACCCGACTGAGATGATTTTGCGCAATGTGAATTCGTACGACAAGATGCACCTGGTCCCGTACGGCGAGTGGATTCCCGGCGGGCAATACTGGCCATTTTATTATATTGAAACGCTGATCGAAGAAGCGGGCGCCGGCATCTTTCAACCCGGGCGCGAGCAGACCATCTTTGAAACGCGTAAGGGCTATCGCTTTGCGGTGATGATCTGCTTTGAATCGACGCTCTCCTGGCAAGCGCACAGCGCAAAAGAAAAGGGCGTTGACTTTCTGGTTAACATTACCAATGACGCATGGTTCAAACGCTCGGCGGGTTTAAGACAACATTTCATTCAGTCGCAATTCCGCGCGGTCGAAGCCCGCGTCCCTTTGCTACGCGCCGCAAATACCGGAATCACGGGGCGAATATCGCCAACAGGAGGTTTTGAAGCGATTGCTGATAACACGCCCGGATACTATATTGCGAAACTAGGATTGGGCGCCTTAGATACCGATTCAAAAGGCTCAAATTCTATCGAATGAAATGTGGGGAATCATTTGTATAGAAGTCTCTTGTCCGAATTATAAACGCGTCTATACTCACAATTGCGTTTGATCTTCTTTCCTGAACGTATGGGGTAAGCAATTGGGAAGAACGGCTGACATCCAAGCAAAACCATCCGGTCAAATGACACGGAGTTGGCGCATCAACACCGCCCGGCAATCAGGCGATTTTGGCGTGTTGCAAACTCTTGAATTACTCCTAACCCTACCGACTTATATACCTTTTCAAAAATCTTTCCATGCAATTCCAAATTAGTGATGCAGGTGAAAACTCTGCTTATTTTTAATTTTTTTTGGGTAATGAGGGAACTAGTAGTCATTTCGGATGGTCTTATAGGGAGAATGGTTCATGTCTAAGCAGAAACAAATCATAGAAGCGCCCAAGTCATCGAAATTTCAGAAGTTGATTGAATTAGGCGAACGCAATGGCCGTCTGACGTATGATGATGTCAACCGAATGATCAATGACGAGGCTATGAGCGTCGAAGATCTCGATGACATTTTTATTGTCCTGAATGATCATGATATTCCAGTCGTTGACGACTATGTAATGACCAACGCTGACGCCAAGCATCTTCGCCAGGAAGCCGCTGAAGCCGAAGCCGCGCATGAAGAGACCCACGACGAGAAAATCGGCGTTGATGACCCTGTACGGTTGTATTTGCGTGAAATGGGCCGTGTTCCTCTTTTGACGCGTGAGCAGGAAATTGAATTGGCCAAACGCATCGAGTCGGGCCGCTTCAAAATCTGCCATGCGCTTGCGCAAAGCCGGACGGGAGTTCGAGAAATCGCGCGCATACTCAATCGTCTTGAGTCAGGTCGCGTCAAAGTCGAAGACGTCATTCAGAATTTTGATTTGAAAGAAAATTTTGAAGACAAAGACCGTGAAGCCATCGTAAAAGATTTACAGAAAAAGATGGCGCAATTGCAAAAAGAACAAACCCAGGCGTTAAAGTATGAAAAGCGCTATCAAGGTAAGAAGACGCCTAAGTTGCAAGAGAAAATGCAAAAATTGGGCAACTTGCTGATCTCGATGAAACTCGACCATGAGCAATTGGGGCGCATTGCAAAGCGGCTCTCTTCCTTACACCGTCGGCTTCAAGAAGCGGGCAGTGAAATCAACCAGACTGAGAAGCGCTTAAACCTTCCCCGCACAAAATTAAATGAATTGTTCCGTAAATTGCGCAGCACCACGTTTGGTCGCAGCGAGTTAGAAAAACTGACCACCCGGCCCCGTGAAGAGTTGCTGCAGATGGCGAAGCGCTACATCCGCGCGCAAGAACGCCAGACGAAGGCAATGAACGAAATAGATGACGACCGCATTACCTATGACCGAATTTGTGATCTGGTTCATAAAGGCGAGCGGGTTGCGCATGTCGCAAAAATGGACGTCGTGAAAGCCAATCTGCGCTTGGTGGTTTCGATTGCTAAAAATTACACCAATCGCGGCTTGCAGTTTTTAGACTTGATCCAAGAAGGCAACATTGGATTGATGCGCGCCGTCGATAAGTTTGAATACCGCCGGGGCTATAAGTTCAGCACCTATGCGACATGGTGGATTCGTCAAGCGGTAACCCGCGCGATTGCCGATCAAGCGCGTACCATTCGCATCCCGGTCCACATGATTGAAACTATCAACAAAATTACCCGCATTTCGCGCCGTATGGTGCAGGACTTAGGCCGTGAACCGACCCCGGAAGAAATTGCGACTTTCATTGAAATGCCGGTGGATAAAGTGCGCGGCGTATTTAAGATCGCCCAGCAGCCCATCTCCCTTGAAACGCCGGTCGGCGACGAAGGCGACACGCACTTTGGCGATTTTATCGAAGACAAAAACGCCGTTTCTCCCTCGTTTCGCACCTCAGAAGCGATGATGAGCGACCAAGTAGAGTTGGTTCTAAAAACATTGACCGAACGCGAAGAGACGGTATTGCGTCTCCGCTTTGGAATTGGCGACGGCTATCAACGCACGCTGGAAGAAGTCGGCAACCGTTTCGGCGTGACCCGCGAACGCGTTCGTCAGATCGAAACAAAAGCGCTGCGAAAGTTACGCCATCCAATCCGCAGCAAAAAATTGCGGGATTTTGTTGACTGAGTTGAAATGAAAACTACAGTTAAAAACGCCTCGGTATTTTTTCTGAGGCGTTTTTTTATCACAAAATAATCCGAAAGACTGAATAATACATTGACAAGAATCACTCTGATGGTTTAGTTTATTACTGTCTCATTCGCGTATGTTTTTTGGTGTATCTTGGGGAGTCTTGAAGACCGTCGCTGAAATCACGCACGGACCTTTTTCTTCATAACTCCAGGATTTTTTTTATAAGGCAAGCGCTTTTCGCATTGTTTAACACTTTGTTGATTGAACAATTTAGAAAGGAGCAAAACGCGTACTGAATGGTTTGGAGCATTTTTATATCTTGGAGGATAATCGTATGAAAAAAATGTTTGTCGCAACTATGATTTTTAGTTTGTTCGCTATCCCTGTGTTCGCTCAAGGAATTGACATTGAAAGTTGGCCGCCGGATACCGACTTCTCACAAGAAGTCCACTATTGGAGTTCGGACGGTTTTTTGGAAGATGGAGTCCCTGGGGGGGCAGATGATTTTCTCAATTCGATAACCATTCTTAACGGCGGCGACCAGACGACGGAAGAAATTATTCTCGCCGATCAAATTGCGGTGAGGGCCACCAACAACTTCATGAACGTCGCCGATGAGTTTTTCTTCAATTGGCCTGACGTATCTGAAGTTGACGTTCTCATTCAATATTTCGCCAATGCCGATTCACAGAATGACAACATGGGTTTTCTTTTGGGTGTGCTTGGCAATCTTCATGGCGTCGGTGGATATACGCTCGAATCGTTAACAGACCAGTTTGAATGGCGCGTGTTCCGAATCGACAACTCAGGCCAATGGCTTGGCAATGATCTCGCGGTTGACCCAATTCCTAGCGGTGGTCAATTCGGCGGCGTAAATGGTGGAACTGTCCGTATCGAACGCGTAAACGGTTTGGCTGTCCGCGCGATCGCGATTGGCCCGGCTGGCGTGTTTGGCGCGACTGATACGATCAATCAAACCGCCACGGTTGACTTTGATCCAGACTTGTTCCCAATTGCCGCTGAATGGGACCTCAATAATGGTGTTGTAGATGGAATCGATTTATATAAAGTCAATGACGGCGACCAAGAGACAATCGAGTCCGAAGATATTGGCCCCGCAGGCGACAAACGAAAAGCCATGCGCCCCGCGATGGAAGACGGAAGCGATGGGACGTTGGATAACTTCGTCAACTGGGAAATTTTAAACGAGCATTTTGGTCCAACTTCTCAACCAAGCACAAGGGTTAAAATTGTCGCGGAGTATTATGACGATCCCGCATTGACGGGCGTCGTGTTTGGCCCCGAAGCATATAGTTCTGCAGGCGGCGCTATTGAGTTTTTCCCTCTTGCAAATCGAACAATCATCGAAGGTACAGACAAATGGCGTGAGGTGGAATGGTTTGTTACTGACGTGAAATTCAATGGCGTGAATGTTCCTACTCAGGGGGCGGCGCGGTTTATTTTCGACGGCCCTGTTTACATTAGCCGTTTGAGAATGGGCGTCATCCGCGCATCAGGCTCCAACGAAGGCGTTGATCCGATTCCTGATTCATACCCCTTTGATCCAGACCCGTTTGAAATATTCGCAGAATTAGACATTGAAGGCGGGATTGTGAATGGTTTGGACTTTGGCGGCAACGGCGGCGACCAGGAATATATTACGGAAGAAGCCGGACCTGCTGGCGAAATTCGCTTGTCAATTCGCCCGTCGATGACGGATGGAACCGATCCATTTGACCGTTATATTAACTTCTCCATTTTAGATGAACATTTCGGCCCGAGTTCACAGCCAAACGCTGTGATCAAAATCGTCGTAGATTATTGGGACGATCCCGCTTTGATCGGTGAATCCTTCGGCCCTGAAGTGTATGTCTCAAATGTATATGGTACCAATGCGTTTACGTTCTTCCCATCTGAATTGCGTACAACTATTGAAGGTACAGATACTTGGCAAACCGCCGCTTTCCTGATCGAAGACATGAATTTCTCAGGCGTGAACCAAGGGCCGCAAGCAGCCGCCCGTTTTTGGTTCTCAGATAACGGCGCAGTCCACATCAGCCGTATTCGTTATGCTGTCATTCGCCCGGTTGGCGTGAATGCTGGCGTCGATCTGCTGGCAGAATTTGAGACGGATATTAGCGACTGGAACTTGTACTAAGAGAATCAAAAAGTGATCAATGGGCGCATGGTGCTAATGCCATGCGCCCTTTTTTATTAGAAGCCATCTCAAAAATATTGATAGGAGAAGAATTTCCGACCAATCAAAAAGTGACTAACCAATTCAAGCCTGGGTGCAACTCTGGGAGCGCCTGTGCATAAGGGCCTGAAAGCCCGCACTGAAGCGAGCAGAGTTGTACCCAGGCCGCTCGCAACGATAGATTAAGTATTTTTGAGTTAGATTCTACTCAGCCAAGAACTCGGTAAATTCAATTTTCGTGCTAGTATGGCTTCGTTTTACAGACCAATTTGGGGAGTACGTTTACAATGACCTGGGAAATTAAAGGTTCAACCACCGTTTGCGCCGTAATCGGCGACCCGATAGAACATACCCTTTCGCCGTGTATGCATAATGCCGCCTTCAAATCGTTGGGACTCAACTACGTCTATGTTGCGTTCCATGCAAAAGACATTGCCCAGGCAATGAATGGGATGAGAGGTTTCAATATTCGGGGGCTGTCGGTCACGATTCCACACAAAGTGAGTGTGATGGGTCATCTCGATGAAGTCACCCCACTCGCAAAACGCATTGGCGCGGTGAATACCGTCATCAACGATAACGGTCATCTGGTTGGAACCAACACCGACGGCATCGGGGCGTTGAATGCGATTGAGCAATATGAACGCGTCGACGGCAAGACGGTCGTCTTTCTGGGCGTAGGCGGGGCGGCGCGCGGCGTTGGTTTTACTCTCGCCTGTGAACGAAAACCCAAACAGATATATTTCTTACATCGCGACGAAGACGCCGAGATGGCAAGCGCGTTGACCTCTGAAATGCGCTCGCATTCTTCTTCGCTCATCAGTACGGGATCATTGAATCAGGAAGATATGAAGCAAGCGTTTGAATCTGCGAATGTCATCATTAATACGACGCCCATCGGTATGGCGCCGAACGTGGATCAATGTTTAGTTGATGAATCATTGTTTTCTGAACAGCATCTCGTGTTTGATATTATATACAATCCAGCGCAAACTCTGTTATTAAAGCGGGCTGAGTCGCGTTTTGCCCGCACCATCAATGGGGTTCCGATGTTCGTCAACCAGGGTGCGGAACAGTTTCGTTTATGGACAGGCGAGAAGCCTCCCGTCGATGTCATGGCGAAAGTCGTGAAGGAGGCGTTGGGTCAAGCATGAATCTCGTGTTGATTGGATATCGTGGCACAGGAAAATCAGTCCTCAGCAATCAGGTCGCCGACAAACTCGGTTGGCCGGTTTTTCACATGGATGAAATGCTGGTGGAGCGCTTCGGGCGCCCGATCCCCGAATTCGTAGAAGCCAATGGATGGGACGCGTTTCGGGACGAAGAACAAAAACTGACGGAAGAACTCGCTAACAAAGATCAGTGCGTCATTGATTGCGGCGGCGGCGTCATCGTGCGGGATGCTAATATTGAGGCGCTTCGTCAATCAGGATTTGTCGTATGGCTGCAAGCGCCCGTCGAGGTGATCGCTGAGCGCATCATGGGCGACGCCAACCGCCCTTCCCTGACCGGAAAAGGCACAGCGGCGGATGAAGTGAGAGACGTTCTGTCGCAACGCGAGGCGCTCTATCAAAAAGCCAGCCATGCGACAATTGACACAAACTCATGCTCGATTGAGCAATGTGTTGAGATGATATTTGAAAAATTTCATGATGCGACAACTCAGTCATAATATAAGAAACTTGTTATAACTCCCTCACTTTGCGCCCAACGCATTTACCAAAGTTGAGATGGTTTGTAAAATAGTAAAATTCTCTACGGCGGTTTGCGCCGCCGATCCCCCACGTTTAGGAGTTCAGCATGTCTACCCTTGAAGGTAAAGCCATAATCGCTCAAGGCGGCGGCCCGACAGCCGTAATCAACCAAAGTCTGGTCGGCGCAGCGCTCGAATGCCGTAAATTCAGCCAGATTACCCATGTATACGGCGCTCGACATGGCGTCAGCGGCATCATCAATGAAGATTTCGTGGATCTCAGCCAAGCCACTTCTCACAACCTCGAAGAAGTTGGGATGACCCCCGGCGCCGCGCTTGGATCGACCCGCGATAAACCCGACATTGAATATTGCAAAAAAATATTCGCCGTGTTCAAAAAATATAATATCCGCTACTTCTTCTATATTGGCGGAAATGATTCATCAGACACCTGCCGTTTGGTCAATCAGTTCGCGAATGAAGAAGGATATGAAGTGCGTTGCGTCCATATTCCAAAAACCATTGATAACGATTTGGTCGTCACGGACCATTGTCCCGGTTTTGCCTCCGCCGCGCGGTATGTTGCTCTTGCCTTAGCGGGAACCAATCTTGATAACCGCGCTTTGCCCGGAGTTTATATCGCCGTTGTTATGGGGCGCCACGCTGGCTTTCTGACCGGCGCCGCCGCCGGATATCGCCGTTACCCAGATGACGGCCCACACTTGGTGTATGTCCCCGAACGTCAATTCGACCAGGAGAAATTCATCCAAGACGTTGATAAAACGTATAAGAAATATGGACGCTGCATCATCGCTGTTTCTGAGGGCATTTGGTCAGAAACAGATGAAAACGGCAAGCACGTCCCCGTGGTGGTCAGCATCACCGGCGAAGCCGAAAAAGACGCACACGGTAATGTTCAGTTGTCAGGCACCGGCGCTTTAGGCGACGTATTATCAGACCTGATTAAAGATAAACTTGGCATCAAGCGGGTGCGCGCCGACACGCTCGGGTATCCGCAACGCTGCTTCTTGGGCGTTGTGTCTCCCGTTGATCAACAAGAAGCGCGTGAAGTGGGCGAAAAGGCCGTGCAGTATGCGCTATGGCACAATATTGACGGTTCTGTCGTCATTAAGCGCGTTGGTAATTACGCGGTGGAATATGATTTGGTTCCATTGGAAGACATTGCGGCCAAAACCAAACTCATGCCGGATGAATTTATCAACGCCGAAGGCAATGACGTGACGGAAGCGTTCCGTAATTACTTGCTGCCGATCATGGGGCCTGCGCCGGAAGCGAACCGCTTGTTTGCGCCTCAAGTGGATAAGTTGTAAGAATTGTCGTTGTACGCATACAGGAAACATACGGGCGAAGCAATACGCTTCGCCCGTTTTCTATGGCTTGATATTCACGACGGACTATTAGATTCTTAAGTGGAAGATTCTCTTAAAAATAGAGGCGGCTGAAAACGATATGGTTTCGTATTTGCGCGAAGAGGGGTTTGGACGAGAGCGGTCATTGCTTTGGATCGCCGCGATTGGCTTGGCTGTATACATGGTTTACGGTTCGATAGATGCTCTGATTCCCCACTCAGCCGAACAATCATTCTCAAGCGCTTTTTTTGTTGCCCATGACCGCCAGGAGTCTTTATATTCTATTCATTCAGACCCCTTGTGGCGCTGGACGTTGCAGCGAATCGCCAATTGGGGCGCCATTGAAATTGAGATACAAAAAACCACTGCGTTGTTTGGCCTGGGGATGTTGATTGTTGCTTGCTCGTCGCTTCGGTCGTATTTTCGCAAAGAACAAAACTTATATTCTGATTTTTCTGTCATGTGGTTTGTTTGTGCGGTGTTGATCGCGCCAATTTACGGTACGTCGGCGCCGCTGAGCATCTTGCTTATATCATTGCTGGCGCCCTTGGCGGCGTCGATGCGCTCTCCATCCATTGTTGGCGCGTTCGGCGTTGGAATTTTTAGCTCATTGCTTTTATTAAGCAACCAAGGCTTAGTCTGGTTTGTCGTGGCTTTGAACGGCGCCATGTTCTATCAGGAAATGAGCAAGCGCGGGCCGCACCGCATATTCGCTTGCATTTGGTCAAGCCAATTGGTTTTGATCGGCGGTTATTACTCGCTGCTGTTCATTACTTCAAACCAGCCGGAAGCCTTTTTCTTTCAGCGCTGGCATCAGTCGGCGTCATGGTTGAATTTTGCGATGCCGGACAGTTTGTATGATTTTGCATTTATCGCCTCTTGCTTGCTTGGACTTGGCGTGGTTGTTATGCGGACGCCCATGGCTTGGCTTGGTTGGGGCGTTCTTTTACATGGGCTATCGCTGCTTGTGTTGAGCAGTCCTGGCGATGAATTACTGACCAGCGCTGTGCCGGTTGCGGCGATCGCCGTTCTGGCGCCTGATTGGATTCATAACCAGAAAGTATTCCCCCACCAAATACGCATTGTCCTCTTAATGGCGGCTGGCTTGGTAATGCTGGCTGCATCGGTGTACGCAATCACGCTTTGAGATCGTTAAAGAATGGCGTTGATTAAGGCGGCGAGTTTAAAATCTAACTCGGTGACGCCGCCTGCGTCGTGTGTGGCAAGGTCAATGGCGACGTTGTTGTAGACGTTCGACCAATCGGGATGATGGTCCATTTTCTCTGCATATAGCGCAATACGGGCCATGAAGGCGAAGGCTTCGGTGAAATCTTTAAATTTGAAGTCGCGATGGAGCCTGCCGTCTGTGAATGTCCAGCCTTCAATCCCGTTCAATTTCTCTTGAATTTTCTCATCTGTGAGTTTGGTCGGGCGTGTCATGTAGGCGGCTCCTTATGTATCGTATTTTGTTTATTCGTCATCCAGTCGTTTGCGGTACATGATTTCGCCAATCCATCCGCAGAGTGCGCCGACAAAAAAGCAAAGCGACGCGAGCACGATTAGCGGCATGTTGAAGTTGAATCCAAAAAACCAAACGGTAACCGATACAAAATTCATCGCCAGGAAAATTCCGAGCAGAAGAAGCAGAACGCCTGTGGCGACGAGGCGAATTTTCCCCCAAAGTGAGGATTTCGGTTGAATGTCGTCTTGGTCTAGATTGGGTTTATTGTCTTCCATGTTTGGCTCCTGCATCTCTGTTTTCTATCAATACGAGTGTAACGGTAATTCTCTGTCAAAAAAATTAAAAGCGTAAGGCTGTCGATTCCCGGCGTAAACAACCCATCCAGTCACCATAAACCCATTCTATATGTAATGTATACGTGCAATTTGTAGCCCGTATGAAGCTTTCTATTCCAAGTATGCGTCTTGAATAGTGAAGACACGAGAGAGTTCTTTACACCATAAATAACAGAAAACGGGAATACTGTAAAGAAATAAACCAGAAATGCTGCAAGTCAATAAAAATTACTTGATTTGGTAATTAAGATATGCTATATTTTGTAAAACATGATTGCAGCGTGTATAGAAGGAGTGAATTATAATGATCGCACTAAAGAAACCCGCTCCGTCACTCACGTCCGACCAGCGGAGAATTGAACAACAGGCGATTGATCTTCTGACCCGGGCGCAGCGTATGTTATTAAAAGGCGATGGTTACACCCATGAAGCGCAAAAGCTCAGGGATCACGTCATGTGCGACCTATTGCCCTCAAACCGCATGTACATCAAAGGTAGCCACCCGTCGAGTTTGCTTAGAGACGTTGACCGCCGTCTGCTTCATGCGCGAATGCGGTTGGTAAAAAGCGGCGCCGCTTATTCCTCCGCTAAGAAGAAAGAGCAAGCCAAGGCGTCGCTTGATGAACACAAATTTGTGTTGCAACAGCGTTATAAATCCGCTCGTTCAAGCCATGAACAGCAAATGAAATCCGCGTTGGGATGGTTGACGGTGTTAGCGTTTGCGGCGGTGTTGGGCATGGTTGCGTATCATCATTATTATGGTTTCAGCAGTCTGCATCAGTCGTTTCAGTGGATTCCCCCAAGATAAAAAAACGGTCCCGACCATCGGATACGTAGTTCTCCTTATATAGGCGGCGCTTCATGCGCCGCTTTCTTTTTTGTAAATAGATCGGGCGTTATTTTTTGGATCGCGGGTGGGAATGTTGATAAACGTCTTGAATGTGTGAAAGAGTGACGTGGGTGTAGTGTTGAGTTGTCGAAAGATTGCTGTGGCCGAGAAGTTCTTGTACGAAGCGTAGGTCAGCGCCGTTTTCGAGCAAATGGGTTGCGCAGGAATGACGAAGCGTGTGCGGCGTGGTTTTGCCAAGCCCCAATGCTAACGAGAACTTTTTTAAGCGCAATTGGACGGCTCTGGCGGAAAGACGCTCGCCGAATCGTCCGACGAATAACGCATTTGGGTCTTTTGGGTGACGCTTGGAAACGGGCCCGTTCAGTAGTTGCGTACGGACGCTGAAATAATTGCGTAATGCCTCCATGGCAGGTTCGCTGAGCGGTGCGGTCAGGCGTTTGCCCCCTTTGGCGCGCATGTGGATGGTTGCCCGCCCTACATCAAGGTCAGCCAAATTCAACGACTGAAGCGAAGAAACCCGCATTCCAGTGGCGTACAACACTTCCAACATGGCGCGGTCGCGTAATGCGAGAGCGTGTTCTTTTTCATTTTTCGCCTTCGGGTGTTCAACCAGATTTTGGGCTTGGTTCTGATCGAGAAAAACGGGCAGGCGTTTGTTTTGTTTTAAAAATCGAATGGTTTCGATTGGATTGGTTTCGATCCAGCCTCGATGGATTAAAAATTTGAAAAACATTCGCAAACTGGATAATCGGCGATTGATTGACCGGGGCGTTTGGTTGCGGTCTACCATATAGGTGATAAAGCCGCGCAACGCCAGTGAATCAATTCGTGTGAGAGCGAAGTCCAGTTCATCACTTTCTGAATCGAGCGGGTCATAGCCGGATTCTGC
Organism: Candidatus Hinthialibacter antarcticus; assembly: GCA_030765645.1. Taxonomy (NCBI): domain Bacteria; phylum Candidatus Hinthialibacterota; class Candidatus Hinthialibacteria; order Candidatus Hinthialibacterales; family Candidatus Hinthialibacteraceae; genus Candidatus Hinthialibacter; species Candidatus Hinthialibacter antarcticus. The sequence continues at coordinate 74,200 of JAVCCE010000072.1, forward strand.
AAGGTAACGCCGTAAAAATTTCAGGTCGCGCAAATAATTTTCAATGGTGTTTTCAGCCCGCCGTTCTGTTTCGACAAGATGGGTTTTGAAGGCATCCATTGCGTGAACTAGCGTTTTTTTCATTCCTACGCCTTAATTTGAATACACTGAATCATTGCAATCAAGTTACACTAAGTATAATAGAACAAATGATGTGGAAAACAATAAGTAGTTTTATATACCAACATTGAGTGCTCTCTTCTGTTATCGGTTCCGTCGATTGAAAATGTAGTCTTGACAAGAAAATATGCATGTGAGAGCCTTAAATATTATAGAAATAGTAAACTTTATAAATGCTTTATCGAGGGTGGTGAAAAATTAAAAAGTTGAATTATTTTTGATCTGCCACTTGCATTCTTGACCGTTTAGGGTATCTTTCTAAGCAGCAAACTTAGATAAAGAAATATCTTATATATGTCAACATTTAAATTTCCTAAATGGTCGAATAACCTTCGACCGGTGGTTGGCGTTGCGGCTTTAATACCTGCTTACTTCTTGTTTCTTCTCTACTACGGATTTGCACCTTCGACAACAGATGTAGGGTATGCGCCCAAGCAACCGGTTCCGTATAGTCATGCGTTGCACGCTGGCGAGTTAGGCATTGATTGCCGGTATTGTCACAATACTGTGGATCAATCCAAGCATGCGTCGATCCCGCCAACGCAAACGTGCATGAATTGCCATGCGAATATTCGCCCGGACAGTGAGAAATTGCTGGCGGTGCGCGATAGTTTTGCGTCGGGGATGCCAGTGGAGTGGGTCCGCATCCATGATTTACCAGACTATGTCTACTTCAACCATAGCGCCCACGTTACACGCGGCGTCAGTTGCGTTTCGTGCCATGGTCGCGTCGATAAGATGGAAGTCGTCGCGCAAGAAGAGACGCTGAGCATGGGCTGGTGTCTCGATTGTCACCGAAATCCCGAACAGCACTTACGACCGCTTGATGCGGTTTACGACCTTGATTGGGTCCCGGAAGAAGACCAGGTGGTCATTGGGGCGCGAATCAAGGAACTTTATAAATTAAATCCCTCGACGGATTGCTCGACATGCCATCGATAGAACAAAACAATAAAAATGGACAAGACTACTGGCGCAGCCTGAACGAGCTGGCGGATACGCCCGATTTCCAGGAATTCGTTCGCCGGGAGTTTCCCAATAACGCCGACACCCTAATGGGTGAAGATCGGCGCTCGTTTCTTAAGGTGATGGCGGCTTCGTTTGCATTAGCGGGGTTGACCTCATGCCGCTGGCCGGAAGAAAAAATCGTTCCGTATGCGCACCGTCCTGATAATCGTACGCCGGGCAAGCCAGTCTTTTTCGCTACTTCAATGGAAAAAGGCGGCGTCGCAACCGGCTTGTTAGCGAAAAGCGTTGACGGTCGGCCGATCAAAGTCGAAGGCAATCCCGGTCATCCCAACAGCCTCGGCGGCGCTTCTCCACAGGCATTAGCCAGCGTTTTGGAGATGTATGATCCAGACCGAAGCCAAGCGGTGATCTATCAAACTGGTAAGCAAGTTGTTTCAAAGTCGTGGGAGCAGTGGTCCGAATTCATTGAAAATCACGGCGCGGAATTGCGTGGCAAAAACGGAGCGGGATTGTGCTTCTTGAGCGAAGCCACAGCGTCGCCGACGATCATGCGTTTGCGCAAAAAAGTGGAAGAGCAATTCCCTCAATCAAAATGGTTTGAATACGAAGCTATCAGCGATGACAATGAGCGCGAAGGCGCCCGCGCAGCGTTCGGGCAGCCCTATCGTCCTCTACCTGATTTCAACAAAACCAAGGTCATTCTCAGTTTAGATAATGACTTTCTTAGTACGCATCCCTCAGCACTTGCTCTGGCGAAAAGTTGGGCGGAAACAAGAGACCCCGACGGCGCGTTTATGAACCGCCTCTATACCGTCGAGGCGATGTTCACTTCAACTGGCGCGATGGCTGACCATCGTGTTGCGATGCCTGCCGGACAAATCGAAGCCTTTGCGCAAGCGTTAATTGCGCGAATCCTTCAACACGATTCACTTCATTCTACGAACAATTTATCTGAATTAAAAACAATCTATTCGTCCATTCCTGAAACGCATTTCCCCGCTGACGTATTTGGCGCTTTGGTTGACGACCTCATTCATCATCAAGGCGAAGCGGTGGTTCTGGCGGGACCGCGCCAGTCTGCTTCCGTTCATGCGATTGCGAATGTTCTCAACCATGTTCTGGGCAATGCAGGAACGTCAGTACAATTCGCTCCTGCTCCAGAGCCTCTGCGCCCCACGCATCAGCAATCTATTGCTGACCTCGCGGGCGCTTTAAGTGGCGGCAGCGTCGATACGCTGGTGATTCTCGGCGGCAATCCGGCGTTTGATGCGCCAGTGGAACTTAATTTCGCGAGCGTATTGTCTAAGGCAAAACACACGATTCACTTGAGTTTATATCGGGATGAAACTTCAACTTTGTGCGAGTGGCACGTTCCACGCGCTCACATGTTGGAATCCTGGGGCGACGCCCGCAGTTATGACGGAACCATCTCGTCTGTCCAGCCATTGATTGCTCCCCTATTCGGCGGAAAGACGCCGTGTGAGATATTGGGGGCGATGCTCGAAGATGAACCGCTGCGCGCCTATGACATTGTTCGCAAAACATTTGAAGACAGCCGATATAAGCCGTCTGAAAAAGAGTGGCGGACGTTTTTGCATGATGGAGTGGTTGCGGACAGCGCTTTTGAAAAACGCGCTCCGGCAATCAACGTCGCTGGCTTGCAAGCGCTTTCCAGTTTCGCTGATCGCGAGACAGGCGATGGGCTTGAGTTAAATCTGTACGAAGATTTGTTTGTCTATGACGGGCGCTTCGCCAATAACGGTTGGCTTCAAGAAACGCCTGATTTTATTACGAAACTAACCTGGGACAATGCAGTATTGATTGCGCCCTCTACCGCTGACGCGCTTCAGTTGCATGAAGAAGACGTTGTCGAAATTACCGTCGGCGAACGTACAATTGAAGCGCCGGTTTCAGTGACGCCCGGCATGGCGCCGCATACTGCCGCCCTTGCTCTGGGGTACGGTCGGACTCACGGCGGACGCATCGCTGACGGCGTTGGCGTAAATACATATATCGTTCGTCCAAGCGGCGAAGATATACTGCAAGGCGTTACGCTGAAAAAGACGGGCAAGAAATATGCTCTTGCCGCTACCCAAGACCACCACGCTATTGATGATATCGGCATGAAAGAGCGCAATTACCGCGCGGGCAAGCTGATTCAAGAAGGCGATTTACCTGAGTACAAAGACAACCCTGAATTCGCCAAGGAAGTAGGCGCTCACTACCCAAAACTGGATGTGTGGGAGCCGCATGAATACCCCAACCACAAATGGGGCCTGACCATTGATCTCAACCAATGCACTGGTTGCAACTCCTGCGTTACTGCATGTCAAGCGGAAAATAACATCCCTATCGTCGGTAAAGAACAAGTGACTTGGGGCCGCGAAATGCACTGGATTCGCGTTGACCGCTATTTCAAGGGCGACCCCGACAAACCCACAGTTACGCCGCAACCCATGACGTGCGTTCACTGTGAAAATGCGCCCTGCGAGCAAGTTTGCCCGGTTCAGGCCACAGTGCATAATGATGAAGGTTTAAACGTGATGGTGTATAACCGTTGCGTTGGTACTCGCTATTGTTCAAATAACTGCCCTGTCAAAGTAAGGCGCTTTAATTTCTTCAATTTCAATTATGGTTTGAAAGAAGTCGAAAAACTTCGTATGAATCCCGAAGTCACGGTTCGGATGCGCGGCGTTATGGAAAAATGCACCATGTGCACGCAGCGGATTGAAGCAGTGAAGATCGACGCGAAGAACAACCGCCGTCCGATCCGGGATGGTGAAATTGTCACTGCTTGTGAGCAGGCCTGTCCGACAAAGGCAATTACGTTCGGCGATCTCAATGATGAGAACAGCCGGGTCACGAAAAAGACCAATGATTCGCGCAATTACAGCATTTTGGATGTCCTCTACTTGAAGCCGCGACTGACATATTTAGCCAAGATTCGAAATCCACACCCTGCATTGGCTAGCGCCAGTGAGGAGACGCACGAGGACCATGGTCACGACAACCATTCGTGAAATCGATAATACCCAGAACGATCCGCGACAACGGACCGAACTGATCACCGGCGGTAATACATTTACTACGGTGACGGAGAAGGTCTGCTCGATCGTTGAAGACCCCAAGACATCGCAAACCTGGTTTGTGATGTTAGGCGCCTCTCTCTCATTTTTAGGCGTGTTGGGCTTAATGATTGCGTATCTGTTTTGGACGGGCGTCGGCGTCTGGGGCGTAAACAACCCCGTCGGCTGGGGCTTCGCCATTATTAACTTCGTCTTCTGGGTCGGCATCGGCCACGCAGGCACGTTGATTTCGGCGATTCTGTTTTTGTTCCGTCAAAAATGGCGCACCAGCATCAACCGTTTCGCGGAAGCGATGACGATTTTTGCGGTTATGTGCGCGGGCATCTTCCCTGGCATCCACATTGGTCGTCCATGGTTGGCGTTTTACCTGTTCCCTTACCCGAACGCGATGCAGATGTGGCCGAACTTCCGTAGTCCATTGCTATGGGACGTGTTCGCAGTCAGCACCTATGCGACCGTCTCGGTGATGTTCTGGTATGTCGGGATGATTCCTGATCTCGCAACATTGCGCGACCGCGCCAAACATCCGATTCGTAAATTCTCGTATGGATTATTATCACTCGGTTGGCGCGGCTCTCACCGTCATTGGCACCGCCACGAAGTCGCCTATCTGTTGCTTGCCGCATTGGCGACGCCGCTGGTTCTTTCCGTACACTCGGTGGTTAGTTTTGACTTTGCTGTCGCGCAGTTGCCGGGCTGGCATACCACCATTTTCCCGCCCTACTTTGTTGCAGGCGCGATCTTCGGCGGCTTCGCGATGGTGTTAACGCTGATTATCCCGACGCGTCATTTTTTGAATTTAAAAGAGATTATTACCCTGCGGCACATTGAGAACATGAACAAGGTTCTCTTATTCACAAGTTGCATCGTGGGTTACGCCTATAGCGTTGAATTTTTTATGGCGTGGTACAGCGCAGATAAGTTTGAACTGTTTACATTTTTGAATCGCGCGATGGGCCCCTATTATTGGGCGTACTTCATTATGATTTTCTGTAACGTGATTGCGCCGCAGGTTCTTTGGTTCAAATATTGCCGGACGAACATTCTGATTACGTTTATTGTCGCCAATTGCGTTAATGTCGGCATGTGGTTCGAGCGGTTCGTTATTGTCGTCACATCACTAAGCCGCGACTTCTTACCATCCAGTTGGGATATGTATTACCCGACGATGGTTGATATCCTGACCTTCGCTGGCAGTTTCGGCTTGTTCTTTACCTGTTTCTTATTGTTCTTGCGCTTCTTGCCGGCGATCGCGATGGCGGAAGTCAAAACAGTTCTGCCGGGTTCGCATCTTGAACATGGTCACCACAGAGGCGCGGGCGATTATCACGGCGATGTTCCTGAAGCGCATAAAGAAGATTAAAACGCGAATTTCGCGATTGGGTTTTATAAGATGAGTGACGAGAAAAAACTATACGGCTTTCTGGTCGAATTTGAGGAAGTGGACGATCTTCGCTCCGCCGCCGAGAAAGTTCGCGACGCTGGTTACACCCAATGGGACTGCCACAGCCCCTTCCCCATTCACGGGATGGACGGCGCCATGGGCATTAAACCGACCATTCTTCCCTGGTTTGTTTTGTGCGCGGGAATCATCGGCGCGACCGTTGGGTTGTTGATGCAGTGGTACATGAATGCTGTAGACTATCCAATTATTATCAGTGGTAAGCCGATGTTCAGTCTACCCGCCAATATCCCAATTATCTTTGAACTGACGATTCTGCTTAGTGCGTTAACTGCGGTGGGCGGTTTGTTTGCCCTCAATGGTTTGCCGATGCACTATCATCCGTTATTTTCAAACGAACGCTTTTTACGAGCGACCAATGACCGTTTCTTTCTCGTGATTGAGGCGCGCGATCCAAAATTTAATCTCGAACAGACGCGCCAGTTGCTGGATTCATTTGGCGGCGCGGCCGTTGAAACGGTGGAGGACTAATTATGAGCGTCCGCGCCTGGATAATTTGCGGCGCCGTCATTGCGCTGATTGTTGCGGCGATTCCTGTGGCGCTAATATCAAAAGCGCGCGTCACTACGTCTAAAATGCCGCGTATTCACCTGATCCAAAATATGGACAATCAGCCGCGTATGAAGTCGCAGCAGTACAGCGTTCTCTTTGCTGACCGCCGCGCGATGCGCCCTCAAGTTGATGGCACGGTTGCGCGAGGCGAATTGGATCTAGCCGACGGGTTTCATACTGGAGCCGTTGGAGAGGAATGGGTGAAAGACTACCCCGTTCCCGTTACGGACCTTCTGATTCAACGCGGCGAAGAAAAATACGAAATCAATTGCGCGATTTGTCATGGTTACGCCGGGTTCGGCGACGGCATGGTGAATAAACGCGCAGAACAATTGCAACAACCCGCCTGGATTCAGCCGTCATCGTTTCATACCGATGAAATACGCAACCGTGATAATGGTCACATATTCAACACCATTACAAATGGCATCCGCACTATGCCCTCTTATCGCGACAAACTTTCGCCGAAAGACCGCTGGGCGGTGGTTGCGTATGTGCGGGCTTTACAGCGCAGTCAGAACGCAGCATTGGAAGACATCCCGCAAGACGTGTTGTCAGATCAGAACTAACACCGGCAAAGCCGGTTGTAATTATCGAGGAGTCAATCGTGGCGCTTGTTGATCCCGCCCAGTTATCAGAAGAACGCTGTCATTTAGAAGGCTTGGGCCTTCAACTGACCAAAGTTGCAGGCGGCGTTGGACTGATTGTTTTGGCGCTGACCTTTGCAGCCGGTTTTGTTACGGGCAATTTGCAGAACGTCTATTTTTCATACCTGGTGAGTTATGCGTTTTTCTTGAGTATTACGCTTGGCGCCCTGGGTTTTGTCGCCATCCAGCATATTACTCGCGCCGGGTGGAGCATCGTTGTTCGGCGTATCGCGGAAATTCTCGCGTCGAACGTTGTTCTTTTAGCCGTGTTATTTATTCCAATTCTATTTGGTTTGACATCGCTCTATCATTGGACCGATACGGAACACATGATTCATGATCCGATCGTTTCACAAAAACTTCCCTATCTGAATGTTTCTTTTTTCCTGTTTCGCGTAGTGATTTATTTTGTTGTCTGGTGTGGATTGGCGCTTTTCTACTTCACAAAATCCAAACAACAAGATCAATCCGGCGATGTCAATCTCTCATTGCAGATGGAAAAAGTCAGCGGAGTCGCGCTTTTTCTTTTTGCCTTGACGTTGACCTTCGCTTCATTTGATTGGCTGATGTCGCTAGACCCGCATTGGTATAGCACCATGTACGGCGTGTATTATTTTTCTGGAAGCATGATCGCGGTCTTCGCTTCGATGAGCGTAATCTCGATCCTGTTGCAAAAAAGCGGTCGGCTTCGCCGGGTGATTACCGTTGAGCATTATCACGATCTCGGCAAATTCTTATTTGCGTTTACTGTATTCTGGGCGTACATTGCCTTCTCGCAATATATGCTGTACTGGTATGCAAACAAACCAGAAACGACGGGCTGGTATTTGATTCGCCAGAGCGGCCAGTGGGGCTATGTTTCTCTCTTCTTGATTTTTGGCCATTTCTTTATTCCCTTCTTTGGTTTACTTTCGCGCAAACCAAAACGCCGTCGAAACATTTTATTATTCTGGGCGATTTGGATGTTGGTTGCGCATTGGATTGATATCTATTGGTTGGTCATGCCTGAATTCGCAAAAGCGATTGGCGTTGTTGATCAAGTCCCGCTTAGCATCTATGACCTGGGCTGCTTGATTGGTATTGGCGGTTTGTATGTTGCTTCGTTCGCGAATTGGGCGCGCGGTACGGCTTTAACTCCGATTAAAGACCCGCGTATTGGCGAATCGCTCATGTTTGAAAATGCGTAAGGTGAATCAATGACTGACGTGAACAATACCCATAATGATTTGAATATACCGGTGATCTCGATAGTCGCCGTGATTTCTGTGTTATTGACCGCTTTAATCATCATTTTGATTCAGGTTTGGTATTTCAATTATGCCAAAGCAGAATTTCAACGCAAAGTCGTTCAACAGCCTCATGCGGAATATGAGAGTTTAACAGCCGATCAAATGGAAATTTTGAACGGCTATACTATTGATAAAGACAAAGGCGTCTATAAAGTTCCCATCGACGTCGCAATGGACATTATCGTCCGCGAAAGCGTTTCTTCATCGAACTCGACATCCAGTACACGCTAAAAACAGGTTCTGCTTTCCGAAACGCCATCGGGTTCAGTCGTTTGAATCGGGGGAGATGGTTTTCGTAAACAGGGGGTGAAGTATGAAATCTATGAAACGATTATTGTCGATTCAACTCTGCGTATTTATGTTGGCGTTGCTCACGCTTTTCGTGACGCCGGTTGGCGCTGTTGTCAGCGAGACAGGCGTCGGCGAAAACAGCGACCCGCTTCCCGCTGAATTAGAAGGCGTCGGGATTACCGAAAAACTGGAAGCGCCGCTTCCTCTGCAATTGGAATTTAAAGACGAAAACGATAATACGGTTCAGCTGGAGCAATATTTCAAAAACGACAAGCCGGTCATATTGACCTTAGTCTATTACCGGTGCCCGATGCTTTGCGGTTTGGTTTTGAACGGACTGCTTGAATCCATGCAGGAAATTTCGCTGAATGTTGGCGAAGATTTCGAAATCGTAACCGTGAGTATTGATCCGCTTGAAACGCCTAAATTGGCCAAGATCAAAAAGCAAAGTTACATAAAAGAATTTGGAAAACCCGAAGCCGCACCGGGATGGCATTTTTTATCAGGAAAAGAAAAAAACATTCGGACGTTAGCGGATTCCGTCGGATTCGGCTACAAATGGATTGAGCGCCGCAAGGAATTTGCGCACGGCGCCGCGATTATGATTATAACGCCTGATGGGCGGGTTTCTCGTTATCTGGGCGGGATCGAATATGAACCGAAGACTTTGCGCTTGTCGCTGGTCGAAGCGTCAGAAGGAAAAATTGGTACTATGGTTGACCAGTTTTTTCTCTCTTGTTTCCATTACGATCCAGATGCAGGCGCCTACTCCGTCGCCGCAATGGGCGTGATGAGGCTCGGCGGCGGCTTGGTCGCGTGTTCGCTGGGCGTGATGTTGATCGTGTTCTGGTCGCGTGAAATGAAAAACCGCAAAGCGCAAACGGCAAAGCCGATTGAAGGAAATTCATAATGATCAATGGTCTATTGAACGAGGTGCTAATTCAGGCTCAAAGCGGCGGGACATTTTGGATGCCGCCACAGGCTTCCACCATGGCAGGCGGCGTGGACGTTGTATTCTACTACATCTATTGGCTCAGCGTGTTCTTTTTCGTCGGCATCGTTTTTTGCATGACGTTATTCGTTGTTCTCTACCGTCGGCGCGAAGGGCATAAAGAACAACAAACCGCGTCGCATAGCACTGCGCTTGAAGTGACGTGGAGCGTGATTCCCTTCATTCTCGTCATCATCATGTTTTATATGGGCTTTCAGGCCTATGTTGACATGAGAACACCGCCGCAGAACTCCTACCGGATTCTCGTTATCGGGCAAAAGTGGAACTGGAATTTTCAATATCCCAACGGATACATCGACGGCGATTTGCATGCGCCGATTGAGACTCCGGTTGAGCTGGTCATCACCTCGGACGACGTAACCCATAGCGTTTATATTCCTGCCTTTCGGTTGAAGATGGATGCGGTTCCCGGGCGTTATAACAACGTCTGGTTCCAGGCGACACAGGCTGGTGAGTATCCATTATTTTGCGCAGAATATTGCGGAACGGACCACTCGAATATGATCTCAACCGTATTTGTTCATGAAAAAGGCGACTTTGAAGTGTGGCTCGAAGACGCGTCAAATTTTGTTGACCGTATGCCGCCTGCTGAGGCAGGTGAAAGACTTTACAAAATTCGTGGATGCGCACAGTGCCACTCCATTGACGGTACTGCCAACGATGGCCCGACATTCAAAAACATCTGGGGAAAAACGGAGCCATTGCGAGATGGTTCAAGCGTTGTGGTCGATGAGAATTACGTTCGCGAATCTCTCATGGATCCCAATGCGAAAATCCGCAAGGGATTTGACGCAATCATGCCGACATACCAAGGCAAGTTAAAAGATAAAGAAATTACAGCGATCATCGAATTCATTAAAACATTGAAGGACGAGTAACAATGGTTACAACGACCTTGCCACCATCCGCCAATCCGTCAGAGCCAGTTCACGGCGATAATTATATCACGCACAGTAAAGGTATCATGTCGTGGTTGGTTACGCTCGATCACAAGCGAATTGCTGTTCTCTATCTGATTTCGATTTTATCGACATTTTTCTTAGGCGGCGTGTTCGCCTTGTTGGTGCGGACGGAATTGATTACCGCCGGCCCCACCATGATGGACGCGAATACCTATAACAAAATGTTTACGCTGCACGGCATCATCATGACCTTTATGGTGATTATTCCCGGCATTCCTGCGGTGTTCGGCAATTTCGCCTTACCGCTAATGTTGGGCGCAAAAGACGTCGCGTTTCCCCGATTGAATTTAGCCAGTTGGTATTTTTATGTCGTTGGCGCCATTTTCGCGGTAATCGCAATTGTCATGGGCGGCGTTGATACCGGGTGGACGTTCTATACCCCATATAGTACGACAACATCGACTGCTGTGATTCCAGTGACTGTGGCTGCATTCATACTTGGATTTAGCTCGATTTTCACCGGATTAAACTTCATTGTCACCATTCACATGCTACGGCCTCCTGGAATGGGTTGGTTCAAGATGCCGCTATTTTTATGGGCGCTTTATGGAACTGCGTTGATCCAGGTCTTAGCGACGCCAGTGGTCGGCATCACCATTTTACTTTTAATTATTGAGCGATTATTGGGCGTTGGTATTTTTGATCCATCGCTGGGCGGCGACCCGGTTCTTTATCAGCACTTCTTCTGGTTCTATTCGCACCCGGCGGTTTATATCATGATCTTACCGGCGATGGGCGTTATCAGCGAATTGATTCCGACGTTCAGCCGCAAACACATTTTTGGATACAATTTTATTGTATACAGCAGTTTAGCCATTGCGATTCTTGGCTTCCTGGTTTGGGGACACCACATGTTTACCAGCGGGCAGTCAGTTCTAGCGAGTTTTATATTCAGCCTACTTACGTTTAGCGTGTCGATTCCCTCAGCAATCAAGGTGTTTAACTGGCTTGCGACCATGTACAAAGGGTCAATCAGCCTGCAAACGCCGATGTGCTATGCGCTGATGTTTATATTTATCTTTGGCATCGGCGGATTGACGGGATTGTTTCTGGCGACGCTCGCGACCGACGTTCACTTACATGATACTTACTTCGTGGTTGCTCACTTCCACTATGTTATGGTGGGCGCCATGATCGCTTTTGTCGGCGCTATTCATTACTGGTGGCCCAAAATGTTCGGTGTGATGTATAGCGATTTGATGGGGCGCATCGCCGCGTTTTTGATGTTCGTCGGTTTTAATTTGACCTTCTTCCCTCAATTTGTGATGGGAAGCCACGGAATGCCGCGCCGCTATTATAACTATCTTGACGTTTTCTGGATTTATCATTTCTTATCAACACTTGGTTCATATTTAATGGCCATTTCATTTTTCATGGTCGCTGGCTATCTCGTTCACTCTTTGTTTAGAGGCAAAAAGGCGCCTGACAATCCGTGGGGGGCCGCAACATTAGACTGGCAAACCAGTACGCCTCCGATTCATGAGAACTTTAAAGAAACGCCAACTGCATCCGATCCATACGATTATTCGGATTGGGAGTATGACGCAAAAATCGAAGGCTTCGTAAAGAAAAGCGCGGCGGCGGGCTCGTCCGCATAACCCCGTACTGAGGAAGAACAATGACGCAATCAGCCGTCGAAGAACAAAAAAAAGATCACGGCGAGCACGAACACGATCACAATCCGTATCTGGCGCATCACTTTGATACGGAGGAGCAGCAGTTTGATTCTGGCAAGTTAGGGATGTGGTTGTTCCTGGCGACGGAAATCCTGCTGTTCAGCGGCTTGTTCTGTGCGTATGCGGTGTATCGCGCCAACCATCCAGAAATATTTATCTACGCGCATCAGTTTCTTGATAAATTCTGGGGCGGTCTTAATACGGTGATTCTGATCTTCAGCAGTTTCACTATGGCGTGGGCGGTGCGTTGCGCACAGCTCAATCAGCGAAAACTGTTGATTGCGAATTTGATTATTACTCTGCTCTGCGCTTGCGGATTTCTCGGCGTAAAGTTTATTGAATATCAACACAAATGGCACGACGGCCTGTTGTGGGGGACGCATTACAATCCCGTCGAACACGGCGCACATGAGGCCGAAGACGGTGAAGGCGCCCACGGCGCAGATGCCGAACACGCAGATGTTGTAGCGCATACGGATGAAATTTCGATAACAGAAGATTCGCACACAGAAGAACCTACACAAGAAGCCGAAACCGCAGCGGGAGATAGTGAGGGCTTTAAAATAGAGCACTCTAAAATTCCTGACGCGCCCCAAGGCCCTGCCGGATTAGCGAAGGTCGAAACGGGCGGACATTATGTCGATCATTCGCCGAAAAACGTCCATATCTTTTTCGGCATCTACTTCGCCATGACAGGATTACACGGCGTTCACGTTCTGGCGGGAATGGCGGCGATCGGTTGGATCTTACGCCGCTCAATTCGCGGCGATTTCAACGAGAAAAACTATCTCGCCGTAGATTGCGTCGGCTTATACTGGCACGTCGTCGACTTGGTTTGGATTTATTTGTTCCCGCTTTTGTACCTGATTCACTGATCGAACATGGTCAGTAAGGAGACCGAAACATGAGCAGTTCTTCTCACAATCATAACGAACCTCACGCTGCCCCTTTATGGATATTGGCGGCGGTTTGCATCACGCTGATGATCTTGACCTACCTGACGGTCTCAGCGACCTATGTTGATCTTGGCAGTGAAGGCAACCTGTTTTTAGCGATGGGGATTGCAACCCTGAAAGCCTCGCTGGTGGTGTTGTTTTTTATGCACCTGTTCTGGGACAAGCCCGTCAATTCGTTTGTCTTTATCGCGTCGCTGGTTTTTGTTACGTTATTTCTTGTATTTGCGCTGATGGATACGCTACAATATCAACCGAACATGATTGAAAACTACGCGCCAATGATTAACAAATAATCATGGATGAAAACGAACCTGCATCAACATTGAACTCTTCATCGCTCGACCCGAAAGCGCAAGCGATCCCCGGCGCTGGAAAACTCGGCATGATTATCTTTATGGCGTCGCTGTCGATGTTGTTCGTCGCCAGCATTATGGGGCTGGTCGTTATCCGGCTCCGCGCTGAAGTCTGGCCTCCGCCCGGTTCCCCCAGCCTGCCCCAAACACTGTGGCTCAGCACGATCATTATTATTGCATGCAGCATCGCGATTCAGGCGGCGATTCAATACGCTCGCGCTGGCGCCATGAAGCAGATGAAACTAGCGTTGACCGCGACCTTTGCGTTGGGCTTATTGTTTTTAGCCGCGCAAAGTTTTAATTGGTTTCGCTTGCTGATCGCTGATTTCAAAATGGTCAACAATTTGTACTTGTTTTTGTTTTATATGCTGACCGGACTTCACGCGGCGCATGTCATCGGCGGGCTGATAATGATGGCGTTTGTGCTGACATCCGCATACAGAAACAAATATACGCAAGCGAACCATGCAGGCGTTGAATATAGCGCCATGTATTGGCACTTCCTCGACGGCGTCTGGATCATTTTATTTATGATTCTGTTAATGGTCAGCTAAAATCAAACCCCGGCAAGAGATATCTCACCGGGGTTATCATTTCAATAGAATATTCTAAATTACGAAAACGATTTTCTAAGCAGTTCTACGCTTTTGGAAACGCCAGTATCGGCGCTTTCCTTCCCTTCAAACTCAATTGAGACGTATCCGTTATAGTCCACCGCTTTTAAGATAGACGCGACGCGGTCGTAGTCGATATTCAGTGTGTACCACTCGCCGCCGCCGTAGTAGGTTTTTGCCTGAACGAACGACACGTACGGAGCCACTTGAGCGAGCTTGTCGTAAGGATTTTCGAGGAAATTGCCAGTGTCCATCATCAACGTCAGCCAAGGCGAATCGACGCCGTTAAAAATGCGCAACATGCCTTCCGGCGTTCGCGAAAGTCCCCAGTGGTTTTCGAGGGCGAGCAAAACGCCGCATTCTTCCGCTTTGGGCAAGCATTGTTCGATGGAATCAATGCACCATTTGAACGCGTCGTCCTCGCCATAGCCGTCGAGCGGCGGTTCGAGTCCACGCGCCGCCATCAGGTCGTCAAACGATTTGATGGTTCCCCACCGGCCTGAATTCAGGCGGATACAGGGGATGCCCATCGCGTAGGCGAGTTCGATGCAATGTTTGGTATGTTCGATATGTTTCTTGCGTTCTTCGGCGTCGGGAGAGACGAAATCCTGGTGGATGGACAGACAGATTAAGTCGATTCCATTTTGGAACGCGTGTTTTTTGATCTTCTGCATATAGGCGTTGTCTTCGCTTTGCATCTGGCGATGGAGCACGTCGACGCCTTCGACGCCCAGTTCCGCCGCCCGGTCGATAACCGATTCGATGGGATACTTTGTCTTGGTAAAATGCCAATACGAGTAGCTCGAAATGCTGAGTTTGATTCGTTGTTTTTGCGCGGCTTGGGCAATGGATTGAGGCGCGAGTGAGGCGGCTCCAAGCGCCGCCGCAGAAGTGATTAATGACCGCCGATTGATATTCATTTTGTTACCTCAAAATAATGTGAGTTCTATTGAATAAAATTTTCATTGTAGTATATACTAATCTAGCATTTATTGCTAATCATAAGAAAAGGTGTTTACGACTGGAGGTGAGACAGGGGCTTTTCGATTTTGCAAATTCAATTTTATTTGAATTGCCAAAGAGTGTTTAAACTTTAAATCCATTAGGAGACCACTTATGAAACGTATTTTTCTGGTAATACTCGGTACGATTGTTTGTGTATCGTTCGTAAATGCACAAGATTATCCGATTACGAAAGCCTGGGAATTTTTGTGGACTGAGGAGAGTGAAGAATATCCTTGGTTACGCGCCGAACAAGGAACAAACTGGGAGCATGATGGCTCAAATGAAATGGACTTTTTCAGTACGCTGATTCGGTATGATGCTGATCGTTTGATGTTGCTTTTAGTTGAAAATGGCGTCAATGAAGCAGACCCTGCGCCAGAAGACATTGCAATAGCAGAGAAATTTCCTGATCGTTCGGTTCTCTGGATTAGTCCAGTCGATGGTTCTTTTATGGGAGTTGCTTTGAAATTGGATTTTCTTCCTGCTGAGGATACAGAATATTATAAGCAAAAAGTGACCGGAACTCATCCCGATGGGCCTGAATCTGACCGTAGCTGGCAATTAACAGAGCAATGGCCGCATATTGCTGCTGATGACGATGGATTTTTGTATTTAGTAGACAAACATAAAATCCTTCGCTACACGCCAGATGGTGATACATTCACTGGACCAGAAGTTGTTTTTACGTATCCAGAACAAGACCCTCCAATCTATTCAACCAACGCAGGCAACCTGCATTATCGCGCCTGGCGAATTCAATCTATCAATGTGAAAGGCAGCGGCAATAACAAAGTAATGACGACCGCAGCCCGTTTTTGGATTGATGCTGGCGGTGTGATGTATTACACCAGCAATGACGGCGGCGCGAGTTGGACTATCCAGACGCACCGAGGACAAGAACAACGAGGCGGCGTCGGTACAGGCGGCGCAACCAGCGCTCCAGTTACATTCGGTGAAGAAGAATGGATTTTCGCTAATGGTTTTCCTGGCAGCGATGATCGTTTGTATCGCTTTTTCCGTACGGCTGGCACGCAAGAGGATTTCTTCCAAGACATTCCTGATCTTTGGGATCCACAAATTGACCCTGCAGAAGATGTGGCCGAAATCGATAAATACATGAAGTGGAATTTAATTGATGCGGCTGCCGCAGATGGAGTGCCTTATGTTGCAGTCCTTTCATTGCCGAAGTGGCAAAGCCGTAACGATGGAGAATTTATTGATGCGACTGCATGGGTTGCGATTCATTCTGTTGCATTAGATCCCAATGGCGATGGTATTGAAGGCGATTTTTTATCTTCCTATCAGATTAACGTACATGAAATTGATGAACTTCAGGGCGTTGCTGGTGACGAAGACAACTGGGATGCTGCTTCATTTGCTGCAATCAACATGTACGTACCAGAAGGTTTCCCTGACGGCGCGGCGGAAATTCTATGGAGCGGCGGCACCTCAGGCTTTGGACGTTTGGTGGTTGGCGATGTAGATGTTTCGGTCAAAGACTGGTCGTTATTCTAAATTAACAAGAACAAGACTTTCTGTTGGAAACTAAGAAGGCGTTCAATTGAACGCCTTCTTTTTTATTGCACAACAACGTCGTCCGGGAACATGGAATACCAGGCGAACCAGGCGGCATGGCGAATTTTGAGCGTCGGGTCGTCCGCCTCAACGATGACGCTGTCGGGCGAAGGATGAAAGGTAAATTTGACTTCGACGCCGTTGATTGTATCAGACCATTCTGAACCCGGTTTGGTTTTTTCATCAATGACAGGCAGTGGATAGACGCGGCGTTCGTCGCCAATTGAGACAATGGTGACGGGGGTCTTTTTCGCCCATTTTGAATTTTGCGGCAGCGGTTCAACCGGGAAATAAAGTGAATCGGAACCAAAATACGGACCGCCGGGATTTGACTGGTATCGCTTAATCAGAAGTGGGTCGAACCCTAATACTTTTGTTTCGGGGTGCATGGCTTTCCAGACGCTCCATTGGACGCGCTGGCATGGGATGACTTCGAGCGTCTTCCCCGCTGCTGCTGCGGGGCCGGTTACGGCTTTGCCCAACAATTGGCTCCAAAGGCTTTCTTCTTCTTGAGAGCCGCGCTTGTCGTAAAAGAGCGAGTTTGAATTATACAACAACCCGCTGAAGCCAAAGTTCAGTGTTTCATCACCAACATTGCGGTTATAAACCACGCCGCTGTCTGTGAGATAATTATACGCAACAGCAATGGGGACGCCGCCGACGAAATCGTTGGCGATTTCATGCCAAACCAAGACGCGCATCGGATAGGCGCGCGCTTCGCCGTTGATTTCTACGCCGAAAACGATATCGCCTGATACCAAATATTTTCCGCGCTCTTCGTCATTATACTCTTCAACTTCTTGCGTCGTCATCAAGGATGGAGCGGTCAATGTCGGTACGCGGTCTTTGATGGCCCCGCCCGCGACGATTTGGTCTTTTGGAACCAAGCATGTTGAAAGATCAAAGCGGTAAGAATCAACATTGCGTCCATCGCCGACAATATTCTGATTGCGTGAATGAACGAGGTAGACCGTTTGCGCAATGACAATGGCGGAGACAAGAACAAAGGCAATCACTAATAGCCAGCCCGCCGAAATGAAAGCGCTTTCACTTTTGTTTTTTTTTGTATCTGAAATTTGTTTATAGTTTGGCATGGTTGCATCCCCCGTTGTGAATCATCCTACAGTTGCTGTTGCTGTCAAGTTGGCGCGTTTAGTCATTGAAACTTATGACCTGCGAAGTATGAAGCGAGTCGTTGGATTCAGCCGAGACGGCAACCGACTGGCTGGGCTGTACTGAAATTGATTTAATCGCTGGCGAACGGTCAATGGCCATGAGGCCGAGCAGCAGAGGCAAGTAAATCAGGCTGGTGAAGAAGAGACGACGGGCGTCTTGGCGGTTGCGAGACGCGGCGAATTGCATTCCCATTGCGGTCATTGCGCCGCCTAATGTGAAGGCGCCCAATAGGAAAAACCAGCCGCCGAGTCCACTTAAAAAATACGCTGCGCCTAATGGAATCAAAGCGATGCTGTATAGCGCCGCGATGTTAGACGTGAGTTGACCACTGGGATCGAATGCGGGCAACATTTTGAAGCCGCCGCGTTCGTAGTCGTCTTTGTACATCCAAGCCAGCGCCAGAAAATGAGGGATTTGCCAAACAAATAGAAACGCGCCGAGTATCCAAGCGCCAGTGTTGAGTTCTCCCGTAATCGCCGTCCAGCCCATCATGGGAGGGATCGCGCCGCAGGCCGCGCCGACGAGAGTGCAAAGGC
Organism: Candidatus Hinthialibacter antarcticus; assembly: GCA_030765645.1. Lineage (NCBI taxonomy): Bacteria > Candidatus Hinthialibacterota > Candidatus Hinthialibacteria > Candidatus Hinthialibacterales > Candidatus Hinthialibacteraceae > Candidatus Hinthialibacter > Candidatus Hinthialibacter antarcticus. The sequence continues at coordinate 92,520 of JAVCCE010000072.1, forward strand.
TGGTGCGTGTTTTCATTGGCGTGTAGACCAACACATAGAGCAGAATGTTCAGCGCACCCAACATTGCCGTGAGAGCGTTCACGAATATGGCGAGCAAGATCACGCCGCCAATGCCGACGCTTAAGCTCCATAAGAGAGCATGAATGGAATTCATGCGGCCCGACGGCAGAGGCCGATTGCGGGTGCGGTTCATTTTTGCGTCGAGTTCGACTTCCCACCACTCATTTAGGGCATTTGCTGAGGCTGCGGCGCCTGCCGTGCCGAGCATCGTCCAAAAGAGCAAGACAAGATTAATTGAGTCGGAGGCGACCCAAAAACCCGCCAGCGTGGTTAATAACACCATGAAAGTCAGGCGCGCTTTACAGAGTTCCATATAAAGCGATAGCAGGGTATTTTGGGTTTGCGGCACAGTATTTTCCAAAGAGGCGCTCATGGGTTCCTCAGTCTAAGGGATCGTAGTTTACACATGTGGTGCGATTCTAGTTGAAGGCTGGATTGAACGGGCAAATCGCCGGGCAGTGGTCAAAAATTTGTGGAATCGCTAAGTTGATGGAGCCGCCGCCTCCAATCTTTCATATAACACACTATAATACTTTCTAGTACGCGTTACGGCAAGCGACGTATGCAGGCCGTAAAGAATTTGGGGAGTCAATTCGCGTGACCTTTCAACCTGGAAATAATCGGCGGGATTTTTTTCGCGGCTCTTTTGATCAATTTTTAAATCGAGTCGCTGACGTTGCCGATATTAAACGCCCTCTCGCATTTCTTGGACACAACCGCAAGTATACCAAAATGCGTCGCACCATCATGGCGACCAGTTTTGAAGTCATCTATCCCTCCTATGAAGGCATTGAAGCGCGACGCGCTGGTATGGATATACTGGACGAAGTTGGACGCTTTGACCGCATGTTAAACATCTGGAAAGGCGAGTCTGAACTCAAGCGCGTCAACAACGAAGCGCACCTTGCGCCCGTTGAAGTGAGCGTCGAATTATTTCGGATGCTCAAACTTTCAAAACAACTGAGCGAAGAAACCGGCGGCGCATTTGATATCACCACAACGCCGCTCACCCGCTGCTGGGGGTTCTTTTATCGCAGCGGGCGGCTGCCGGAAGAAAGCGAAATTGCCAAGGCGCTGGAAACAGTCGGGATGGAAAACGTCATCCTCGATGAAGAAAAGCACACGGTTTTTTTTACCAAAGAAGGCGTGGAACTCACGCCAGCCAGCATCGGTAAAGGTTTTGCCCTCGATCACGCGTCCCGTATCGCGAAAAAGAAGGGGCTTAACGACGTTTTGCTCAATGGTGGATACAGCAGCGTATTGGCGTCAGGCGCGCCGGAATGGAAAGATTGTTGGCAAATTGATGTACGAAATCCAGCAAATCATAGCCAAGCCGCCGCCCGCTTACGATTATATAACCAAGGATTTTCTTCATCGGGAGCCGAAGAACAGCACTTTGAGCATGAGGGAAAAACCTATGGACACATCGTTGATCCCCGTACCGGTTGGCCCGCAGAACAAGTGATGAGCGTAAATGTTACGGCGCCGACCGCAGCTCACGCAGAAGCATTATCTACTGCTTTTTACGTGATGGGGGTTGAGAAGACGTTAGATTATTGTGAAAATCATACCCAGGTAGGGGTTGTCATTTTGACCGAGCCTAAAAACGGCTCAAAGGGAGAACTGATTACCGCCAACCTGGAATCCAAACAATTGGAGGTAGTATAAGCATCGTGCAAGGCAACGAGTCTCGCATTCAATTTACGTCTTTACAACAGACGGCCTTCGTAATTTTGCGTATCGCCATTGGTTGGCACTTTTTGCGCGAAGGTTTCGTCAAACTAAGCCATCCGTCATGGACCGCAACCGGTTATCTAACTGTGTCTTGGGGACCATTTTCGGATATGATGCATGGGTTCGCCGCGAGTCCGGCCTGGATGAGTTTCATAAACGTCGCCATCCCCTGGGCGCTGTTTCTCGCCGGCTTGGGCCTCATGCTCGGATTGTTCACCCGTATGTCCATTGTCGTTGGTATGGGATTGTTAGCGATGTTTTATTTCGCGACGCCGCCCTGGCCCTGGGAATTGACTATTTCTTCTGTTGAAGAATGGTCTACCTTCATTAATTCTGTAGATCACGCTCAGTGGGCCGCGAACCAATTGATCGGAAACGAAGGCAATTACGTTATCGTCAATAAAAACTTAATTGAGTTTTTGGCGCTTGGCGCTTTGCTAACGATCGATTCTGGAAAAATGGCAGGCTTCGATGTAATGATTCACCAATGGTTGTTTGGACGAGAAAAATAATCTAAAAAAACGATTCGATTGAAAGGATACAATCATGCAGTTAACGGCTGAACAAAAAGATGTAGGCCGCCGGAATTTTCTGAAGGCGGCAGCAACCTTGCCTGCGGTCGGCGCATTTTCTATGACCGCGACCAATGCGGGTCCGATCAAAGTTGGCGTTGTCGGAACCGGTATGGAAGGCCGCATTTTGATGAATGTGATGAACCCTAAATACGTGTTCATCAACGCGCTATGCGACATTCGCCCCGACAACCGCGCCATAGGCGCTTTCAATGTGCGCAACCCGGACAGTAAATTAAATCCGAATCTGGACGATTCCCAGATTTACGAACGATATGAAGACATGCTGGAAAGCGCTGACATCGAAGCGGTGATCATCGCAACTCCGCTCAAATATCACGGCCCGATGGCGATTCAAGCCTTGAAAGCCGGCAAACACGTCTTCACTGAAAAATCAATGGCCTATACAGTCGAAGAATGCCAAGAGATGATTAAACTCTCAAAGCAGTATGGCTTGAATTTGCAGGTCGGCCATCAGCGTTTTTACAATCCCCTCTATTGGGATATGTACCGCATGGTGACGGACGGTCTCCTTGGTAATGTTTACCACATCCGTACGCTGTGGCACCGCAATACTGACTGGAACTACTTTAAATACATCGAAACAAAATACTTTGAGAGCATGATGAATGAATTCGATCCGACCCAATACGGATATGAAGACATTTATAAACTGGTCAACTGGCGTTGGTACAGCAACACCTCGCACGGTCTGTGGACGGAACTTTGTTCACACCAAACAGCGATCACCAACTGGATATTCGGCGACAAGCCGCCGATTTCGGTGATGGCGTCGGGCGGACATTACAAGGTCGCAAAAGACTTCGATGATCAATATCGCGATGCGGATGATGATGAAATTGAATTCAAGAAAGTCTACGAATCAGACGACCGCGACATTAACGACCACGTCTATGCAACCTTAGAATATGAGGGCGGGCGGACGGTTACGTACTCAGCGATTCAGTCAAACTCGTTTGATAACTACTATGAGCAAATCATGGGTACGTACGGTACGATCATTCTCAGTAAAGAAAATGAATACTATCTCTTCTGGGAACCCGGCTGGAGTGAAGACGTCGCGAAAGAAGCTTCGGTTGATACGGCCGTTGAAGAATCCGAAGAAAGCGCTGCGGAATCCGCATTCGCTGCACACGCTTCCGGTGAAGCGCCAACCGGCGGCGGCGGCGCATCGGGTATGACTCCATACGAACCGTATGGATGGGAACTGGACGGCTTCGCTCACACGATTCGCACGGGCGCACCGAACTTGTGCGACGGCTACCGTGGAATGATCGCCTTACAGGCGGCGCTTGCGGGCAAAGAATCAATCGAAACCGGCAAGCGAGTCATTCTTCCGAAGATTGTTGTTTAAGTTATCAGGCTGAAAGACGTATTCAAAAACCCCTTGGCGTTTGCCAAGGGGTTTTTTTTCTGTTTATGCTTAACATGCGTTAGGCTAAGTTACCGTCTACTAAAACCATTTTCCGGTCAGCAATTGCGGCGATTGATGGATCATGCGTCACCAGAATCACGGTCAATTCATATTTTTTTTGTTGTTCTTTTACCAGTGAGATAAGTTCTTCGCTATTGGCTGCGTCGAGGTTTCCTGTCGGTTCATCCATCAGAAGAAGAGCGGGCTGGTTGATCAGTGCGCGGGCGACCGCGACGCGCTGTTGTTCCCCGCCCGATAGTTTATTGGGGCGGTGGTTCAATCGTTCTTTCATTCGCAAGTCGATTAACAATTGCTCTGCGCGTTGGTAGACCTCATTGCGTTCCGTGTTCGCAATGAGACCCGGAAGCGCAACATTCTCCAGCGCGTTGAATTCCGCCAGTAGATGATGAAATTGAAAAACGAACCCGAAAGAATGATTGCGGAGTTTATCGCGCTCTCTTTCACTGAGGCGGTGTACCGATTGGTCTCTAAAATCGATCGTTCCTTCGCTGGGTTCATCTAGACATCCCAATAAATGAAGCAGCGTTGATTTCCCTGAGCCGGATTCACCCGTAATCGCGACAAATTCACCTGCATTCACCGAAAGGTGAAGGCCTTTTAACACTTCAAGGACGCCATCGCCGCTGCGATAGATTTTTCGAATATTCTGGCAACTGAGAATTGGGGCAAGATCATTCATTCATGGTTTCACTTTCTGATGCGATTCGACGATTGACGTCTTGGAGCCTGACGCGGATGCGCGCTCTCCACGTTTCGTTTTTGAGTTGGTCCGCGAGATTCATTGCTTGGGTATAGTGGTGTGATGCTTTTTGATATTGATTTAATTTATAGCCATACAACTCGCCGAGTTGAAAATGGGTATTGACGACGTTCGGCGCAATATCTGCGCTCATCTTGTATGCGTTGACTGCTGCATTCGGTTGAGCGAGGTGGTTTTGATAAATGGCGCCGATATACGCCCAGGCTTTCGCATCCTTCGGATCAATCTCGACTTCTTTATAAAAATAGTTCAGCGCATCTTCAGGACGGTTTGAACTATATTCGACGAGGCCCGCTAAGTAATTTACATTTTCTTGTTTGTCATTGATTAATAGGAGTTTCTCCGCTTGTTCTTTCGCAGCGGAAAACATGGCCTTGTTTAAATAAACCATCCCCAGGGTTTCATATAATTCCGGCGTGTTGTAGGTGGCGCGTGCGCTTTGAAGAATACTTAACGCATTGTTTAAGTAGTTTTCACCCGCAGAGGCGGAAAGTCGCATGTAAGCATGGCCCAGCGGAACTAAAATTCGCCCGTCGTCGGGATATAGGCGGCGTCCGACTTCTAATAAGCGCCGCGCATATTGAATGCGTGAGTAGTAGCGATCCGGGTCAGTTTCGGCGAACCGGTCTGCTCTTTCAATCACTTGGACCCCGCTGTGCAGCAAATGAGACGCCTTGTAGTGTTTGTAAATAAGTGGGGAGGTTATTAGGACGACGGTTAAAACTGAGATTGCACACAATAAACGCGCCCATCGCGGAAAAGAGAAAACATAAGCAGGCGAGGAATATTTTGAAAAGCGGAGAATACCCGCAAGGGCAAACGAAAACCAAAGCGCGCTTGCCGGGAGGCGTAACGGAAAATCATAGAGACAGTGGAACGTGACTAACATGACGCTTGTCATGCAGCCCAAGAGAATCTTCCAGGATTTATGGTTGAGGTTGCCTAGCCAGAGAGCGCGGACCGCCGCACTGACTGCCGTAAGAATCAATAAAACGTAGAGCGAATAGCCTATCATTCCAGTTTCAGCCAGAAACTGAATGTAATCATTGTGGGAATAATCAGAGCGGATGGTGTTCATTTGATTGGTAATCATTCGGATCCGCTGCGTGTCAATTCCCTGCTGTTCCATTTCACTGGCAACGGCAAAAAGGCTTTCGAGGTACTGGGGTTGATACTGCCCGTGTCCCTGGCCTATGAGTGGTTTCTCGCGCCACATACGCAGAGCGCCCGTCCACATTAAAGGCCGCGCGCGAAGGCTGGCGTCGCGAAAGGTGATTCCATGATAAAAGCGCTTTCCCACTTGATGCAGCGGGCCGCCGCCGCGCATGGATTCGAGCGTATATCCAACCGTTACGCCGAGGACCAACACAAAGAACATCGCGAGCGTTGGAACGCTGTAGCGTTTGAGAGTTTCACGCCAACCCAGTGTGCGGAAACAATAAAATAGCGACAAAAATAAAAAGATACTTGCAAACGCGCCGAATAAACTGACCCAGACGCCGCGTGAAAATGAATAGATTAGCGTGTAAAAAACGCCTACAGCATAAACACAAAGAAGCGCCTGTATCCATCGGCGTTTCACGGTTGAGGTGAGCGTAACCAGAGCAATCAATATTAAGGCTGCATAGATCGCGAAATAGTTTGGGTTTCCCAGCGACGACCAGATGAGGGCGCGGTCTTCGCCGGCCAAAGCGCTTGTCCAATATCCTTCCTTGCCGAGCCAATAGCGAAAATAAATATCGACGCCAAAGGTTTCGACGATTGCATAAATAATTGGAAACAACTGGCAGATTAAGCCGACGGACAATAAGCGTATATAGTCGCGTGGCGATTGAATTAACCACGATGCGAGTAAGGCAAACGTAATCCAGGAAATTGTTTGCAGCGCATGATCGACGGCATAGCCCCGGTTTGGATCAATCACTGCCCGAAGAAAAAAATACGCAATTAGCATAAATGCGGCGAATTCGGGAAGCGTTATGTGTATTTTTTTCAGGTGGAGCAGTCGCGGGAGTGAAAACAGCGCTAAGAGGCCAACGCCGAATTCTAAGATGCGATACTTCGTTTCAGGGCCGGAACCTTGATGAATCAACGAATCAATCACACAAGGAATTACGGCCAGCAGCATGGCCATTATTATGCGTTGCATTAATGTGAAGTATCGCTCCAGCGTTGTCATTGAGTCAGTTCCAAATAGAAATCGAGTGTTTGTTTTGCAATGACGTTCCATGAGAAGCGACTTCTTACATCGAGCCTCGCCGCCTGGCCGAGTTCGTTGGCCCATTCAGGATCGCGCAGCAATCGAAGCAGCGCCTCCGCCAATGCGCGAGGGTCATCGGGAGGAACGAGCAAGCCCGTCTTTTCATGGCGTAGGACTTCGGGAAAGCCGCCGACGCATGAGGCGACTACGGGCTTCCCGCTGCTCATCGCTAGGAGCAGTACGCCGCTTTGGTCTATGCGGCGATAAGGCAAAACCACAATGCCTGATTCGGCTATTAAATTTGCAATGGCATTTTCCGGGACATAGCCTAACTGCAGGTCGATGCCGTCTTCGATTTGGAGCAACTGGATAATTTCTTCAAACGGTTTAAATGGTTGCAGCGGTTGGCCTGCGATACGGAGGCGTACGTCTGGTATCTCTTTGCGTATTTCGGCGAAAGATTGAAGTAGAATATCCAACCCTTTATAAGGGCGAATATTGCCGAAAAACAACAACAATTTTGGATCGGTCTTCGTATCGAATTTTGCGGGTTCATTTGAAAGAAGGCCCATTTCGCCATGCGCAATTTCAATATTCCTTTTTCGTAGGTCAGGAAATGTATTTTGAAATTCACACAGCGAGTAGTGGGTGTGAAAAATCAACCCTTGAACCCGCTGGTAAATGTCCTGATAGAGTGGCTTTTTTTTCTCTTGGTCTTCATGCGGCAAGACATTGTGAACGGTATAAACCCAGGGTTTGCCTTTTAAAAAAACAAATTTCATTAACAAACGAATTAATTCCGGGTGAGTTGTGCTTTGCCAATGAATGATATCGACTTGGTTGCGTAATCGCCAACACCGCCATAGCACTGCAAACGGATTAGTGGTTTTTCCTGTAAATAACCGGTAGATGCGACAGCCGTCCGGTAAGGAATGTTCCCAGCGAGGGGACGTGAAAAGATGGCATTCGACGCCTTGCTTTGCAAGACCGCAAATCAGCGCATACGTATAGGATGCGATGCCGCCGGCGCCCGATGGTTCGATAAACAAAACTCTCATACGCTCGCCTCTTGCGCGACGCGCCGATACACGTCGAGCGTTTCTTGTGCGGCTTTTTGCCATGAAAAGCGGGACGCCCATTCGAGGCTTCGTTGTACGATTGCCTGACGGTCAGGCGCTTGCCAAAGTCGGTCCATGACTTCAATCCAAGCATCTTCATCCCACGAGTCAACTAAAAATCCGCCTTCGCCTGCAATTTCTGCAATCGAGGAATGTTTGGGGCCGATGACGGGGGTTCCGCAGGCCATTGATTCAAGCCCCGGTAGCCAGAAGCCTTCGTACAAGGGCGTCAATATGGAAAACTCCGCCGCTGCATAGTACATACGCATGACATCCATATCGCGGACGTAGCCTTCAAAGCGCACGTTCCGGTGGAGGTTCAATTTTTCAAAAGTTTTAAAAATTTCATCATAGAGCCAACCTTTTTGTCCCACGATGACCAATGTCGCATCTGGGTGGCTTCGCTCAAGCCATCGTTTGAATACGCGAAACAAAAACGGATAATTTTTGCGCGGTTCTAAGGTTCCGACCGCAAGAATATACCCCGGTTCTAAGGCTTTGTCTTTTCGGAATTGCTGGAGGCGCTGTTGATCGTCGATGGGGAAATACTCAGGCCCAGCGGCTTCGTGGATGGTGGTGACGCGTGACTCATCAACGCCGATCAGGTCAATGACGTCTCGCCGCGTGTTTTCTGAAACGGTGATGATATGGCGGCAGCGTTTTATCATCAGGGGGACGATGCTAGTCCATATGACGCGAGACAGCCATTCTTTTGTTTCTGGATATAACATTGGAGAAAGGTCATGCACCGTTAAAATCGCGGGAGCATTGTATAAAAGCGGAATGCCCTGCCCCGGGCTGTGAAGAAGGTCGATCTTTTCATCTTTGCAGATTGAAGGCAAGCGCGTTTGCGCCCAGAGATGGGTGCTGGCCGGGCCGTTGTATACCCGCCGCATACGGCTATTGAGATCGAGGCCGGGCAATGGACGGTTGAACAGCAATGAATATTCTTCATCGCCTTCCAAGGCGGACAGCGCCCGCAACAATTGGTAGGTATAAAAGCCAATGCCCGCCTTGGGGCGCGTTAAACTCGAACACTCAACGCCGATTCTCACGGTCGTTCTCCATTCATGTTGTATCCTTGTGCATTTTGGTGGATACTGATTCGATTCGGAAGTGACTGAAACCAAACTCGATCAGGCGTGTGAAACCAGATGCTGTTCCATATTCTTAATTTTGTATTTCAAGTTCTCATTATTGTATTGTTGGTCCGCTATTTCGTAGAGCGTTACCGGTACTACGGATTCGGCCCGGTCATGGTTGCGCTGATTACCATTACGGAACGCGTACTGAAACCGATTAAACAGGTGATCCCCCGTAGCGCGTTGACCCTGCAAGACCATGCGCCGTTGATTGCGGTATTGATTGTTTTGGTGGTTCGCGGGCTATGTCTGTGGGCGTTGCAGGACGGCTCCCTTCATCCGTTCGTCGCGATTCATGCGTTCGAGAACAACCGAAGCGTGCCGTTGACTTATGCGATGGGGGCGAGTTTTGCGCTCGGCGTGAAATTAGTCGCTCAACTGTTGATTGCATTTTTGTTCGCGAGTTGGATGACCTCGCGGCGCGGCATCAACATGACGTATAACGGAGGCTTTGCCTGTTTTCAAGAACGCACCTTCGCTGTATTTCAATTTGCTAAACGCTACCTTAAGACGGAAAATTTGACGGTGCTTTTTTGGAGCAGTTCGATCATTATTTTGATCGGCGCCGCGCTCTTGTCGGGGATATTCAATCTATGTTTTATGTACGGGGCCGAAGTTTTTACTAAGTTCTGCGTTATTGCTCTCTTTGATATGGTTCTGGGCTTGATTTTTATTTATTGGTTTATATTGCTCATCGCCATCATCGCTTCCTGGATTTCCGCCGACCAGATGAGCGTCGTTGTGCAGATGGTGCGCGCTATGTCAGACCCATACCTCGATACATTTCGCTACTACTTGCCTTGGGCGCGGATTGACTTCATTGACCTGTCGCCCATTATTGCATTTATGGTATTAAACCCCGGCTTGGTTTACATCGTGACTATGATACAAGTGGCGATCTTAAACACCTTTGAGGTCGTCCGAACTGTAGGAAGCATCTAGTTCACGGTTTCGTAAATCGCATACGCGACCGAACCATCCAGCGATATAATTTGATGAATCGGTGCTGCTCCGCCAATTTCATCGGGTAGCGCAATCAACAAATTCTTGCCCGGCGCCAAGTTGTACCAACGCGCAATGCTGTTTAAATTTTGCCCCGCATAGCGTTGATAGACATCCGTTCGGAAATCTCCATACACCGGAACATAGTGATAAAACGGGATGACGTATTTGGGGTAATCTTTCGCGGAAAATGGGCCGGGTTTTCTCCCTGAAAAGACGGCAAGCGAAATTGGGTGTAGGCGGACATTGTGTGAGATGACCACGCGGTCGTAGTTCGCTTTGTTGGCCTCTGCGTATTCTATCACTTCCTCCATACCATATTGATTTTGCCGGGCCGCCTGCTTTGGATACACCGTTGCGGTTTGGTAGCCGATATATCCCGCGTTCACAATGACGGCTGCGGCGATAACGGTTCCAAGTGCGTATCGTTTTTCTTTCGGAACTCTTTGTAGAAGCCAGCCGATTCCGGCGGCGGCAATCAGTTCTAGTATCGGCATCCCGTTGACCGAACGAAGCGCATTGGGCATCGAAGCCGGGTCGAAGCGGTCGTAGGTCAAACTGGACGGGATCGCAAACGTCAGAAACCAAATGACCATCAACCAATCCCCGCTTGATTTTCGCTGGGCGATGGCAACCAGTCCCATGACGAAAAACGGAGCAAGAACCAACAACGCCAAACCGCCGGGCAGTTGATGACCGGGATTGGTATTGCCGGTTACGAATAAAAACAAGGGCGAAAGATGCTTAATATAATTGGCGGCGGCTAATCCAATGCCGTCTGGATGATTGAAGACTGAGACGAAGTTCCAACGCGCCTGCATCGCTTCATAATTCGTCAGCAACGCATAAACCAATGGAATTTGGAGCAACAGAAACAAGCCTGCGCCGAGTGCGCTTTGTTTTGGCTTCTCTTTTAATTTTGGAAAAAAGCAGAGCAAGAGTCCCACCCCGATAATCGGTGTGAATAAACGCGCGGTTGGATAGGCGTAAGTGGTGAGCGCAAATACAGAGGCGGACAGAAAGAGGTCTGCTTTGCGGTCTTCTTGCGTCCAGCGCAGAAATAACCATAGTCCACATAGTTGCAGCGGGATTAGTGATATCGCTTCCCAACCGATGCGGCTGTAGTGGACGTTCCAAGGCGAAAGCGCTACCAGCGCGGCGGCGATCCATCCGGTGGTTTGGTCGCGCCAACGTGAAGCGGCTAAATACGCGAGAAGAATACAAAGCGTTCCTAAAATCGCGGACGGCAGGCGCAGCGTATAAGGATTCACGCCAAAGGGCGCCGAGAACAAACCTGAGAAGTAGATGTAAAGCGGCGGGCTATATTCACCGGATTGCTTAAAAAACAGCGGCCAGCGCGCGCCGTGGTGGTCCATCCCGGTGAGGTAAACCGAGGCGCCGTCGAAGGCTTTGAGCAGTTCATCGGAATTCATCGCTGGCGGGCAATACTCCAGCCCCACGACGCGGAGCAGAAATCCAAGCAATAATAGCGCCGTCATTGCAATGCGAGGGTTACGCAACATCTGAGTCATCGTTATGCTTCCTACGGACAATCTCTCTCTTCCAGGACACTATCATGCGGTATGAATGGTTTATCGCCAAGCGCTACTTAAAGCCCCAAGGCGGCGCCACGTTTATTTTTCATCTCACGTTAATCAGCATGATCGGCGTTGCGTTGGGCGTCGCGTCGCTGGTGGTCGTGCTTTCCGTCATGAACGGGTTTGCGCATGACGTTCGCGCCAAAATCCTCGAAGGCATCTCGCATGTTATTATTCGGTATGACAATGGCATTGCCGACTACCAAAAACAATTGCCCCAATTCGCTGAACTCAACAATGTGAAAGCCGTTTCGCCCGCCATTATTGACGCTGGCGCTCTATTTGTCACGGACGCCAGAAATCCCCGCCAGATGTTTGTCACTTTTTTAGGAATTGATCCTGATCTCGATGTTTCAAACGTGAAAGATAAAATTATACTCGGTTCGCTTGATCGCCTGCAAAACGAAAAGGCCCCTCAAACAGACGAAATGGTGCCTCTCGACCAACTGGAGCAGCAGGATGATCCGGGAATTATCATCGGCAAAGAATTAGCGGCCAGTTTTTTTGGTTTGTATAACATCGACAGCTCCATTGATGAAGGAATGTTGCAGCAAGTAATCGGCAGGCGTCTGACATTGATTACCATCCCAAAAATGACAGACACATTCTCAACCGGCGCGATTCAAAAATTGATTTTCAGAGTCGATGGAGTTTTTGAGTCGGGAAATTATGAATTTGATTCCAGCTGGGCGTATATGTCGATTCCATCGGCGCAATATCTTCTCAATTTAGAGAACCGCATTACCTTAATTCAGTTTATGTTGGATGATTTTAGCGAAGAGAAAACCGAACAGACGTGGGAAGAAATTTATACATTCAATCATAGTATGAATGGCAGAGGCAATGTTCAAACGTGGAAAGATATGCGCTCGGCGTATTTTGAAGCGATCAAGATGGAAAAAGTCACGATGACCATTATCCTGCGCATCATCATTCTGGTCGCGACGTTTAATATTATCGCGACGCTGTTTATGGTCGTGACCGAAAAAACCCAGGACATTGGATTATTGCGAGCACTCGGCGCCGGGCGCAACAACATCCTGATGTTGTTTCTGTCGCTGGGGACGCTGATTGGTTTTATCGGCGTCATCCTCGGCTTAATCATCGGGTATGGAATCTGCTGGTTTATACAAGTGTATCCAATCGAATTGCCCGGCGGAAATAGCGTCTATGTGCTGCGCTATATTCCATGCAAACCCGAAATGATGGATTTTCTTTGGGTAATGTTTTACACCTTTCTCATTAGCCTGCTGGCTTCCATTTACCCTGCGTTTCGCGCTTCAAGATCAGTGATTGTTGATTCGCTGCGCTTCTCTTAGTTTTGTAGAAGCCAGTTCAACATCTCTTCATTGCCGGCGAGTTGCGTTTGGGTTTTGAGCGCGTCCGTCTTGCCAAGAGTGTTATACGCGTCTTTGGCCCATTTGGTTTGGAACGCTTCTCCCGTGTTGTGGATGAAGAGCGGTCGCGGCGCTATGACCGCCTGCGCCATCTGTAATCCGCCCGCCCGTTGGATATGGGGGACAAACAAACGCTGCAAATAGGCTTCGTCAGAGTCCAGGTCAAATTGCGAGACGTTTGCAATGATCGCATCAACGCCGTCATGCAAGACGCCCGCCAATAGACTCCATAACCCGGCGTTTCCTATGCCAACCAGGGAAATTTTATCGATGTCTGCGCGGGATTCCAAATAAGACAAGCAGGTTAAACTATCCTGTACGCGCAAGGCGGTATCGCTGGGGTTGTAAGTATAAAAATGCGATACCTCTTCTGGCGAGCGGGTCGGTTTTAGGGCGTTGGGTTTATACACATTCGCGATCATTACCGCGCGCCCGCTGTCTAATAACCCTTTCAGCAATGGGTCGGAGTCTGAATTGAACGACTCAAAGGGGAGGTCGGACAAAATGAGAACCGCGTCTTTAAGATGCTTGCCGTCTTGCGGCCAGGCGAACCACGCGTCGATGCGCTCACCCACGCCGCGTCGCCCGATTGCGATTCGTTCGATCATACGCGTATCTGTTTTTTCACGTTCGATTCGCTCTACAACAATCTCATTAGCGGGTGGAGTTTGGGCGCCCATCGCATGAGTCAAAATCGTAGCGCCCCGGCGCTTGAGCGTCCGCAGTTGTAATTCTGAATTGGGATACGCTTGTTGTAATTGCGACTTGCTTTCCTGAATCCAATATTCACGCAAACCGTTTTCGTCAATCGCGTTGTCTGGATAATCGGCGAGTCCATTGGGGAAAATTTTTAATGCTTCCGTATCGACCTCAAAGGGAGTCTCGTCCAGGCGGTCGCTGTCTCCATCGAAAAACCAGCGATCAAACCAGGCGTAGACATGTTCTCTGCTCTGTTGATTGTAATTATGCGGCGCGTCTATCTGGACAGTCTTTACTTTATCTTCCGCTTCATACAGTGAATAGATGGATTTGACGGCTGGGTATTCAACCCGCAGCGTTTCATCCGTCCAGTCTCCGGTGGCGGAAACCATTAAGAGCGGGCGCGGCGCCGCCATGGCGCCGTATTCGACGTTAAATGAATGAAGGCGCAAACTGGGCCCGTTTTCACACAAACAGCCGCCCTGAAAATGGGATGAAATCATATTGACCGGAACCGAAACTTTGATCCGTTCATCGAGGGCTGTGAGTCCATAGGTTTGCGTCCCGCCGCCGGACGCGCCAGTGCAACCGATGCGGTCGGGGTCTACGCCGTCTAATGATTGAAGAAAATCAACAGCGCGGACGCTGTTCCAAAATTGCAGGCCATGCAGCGAGAGTCCCCACAGCCATTCGCTTGGTCCGCTGAAAGTATGGCTGATTTGCTTGCTGTCCACATAGCCGATCATGTCGTACGCAAATACGACGCACCCCATGCGGGCGAGATTGATGCTACGCCCTGGAATTGAAAATTCACCGCTGTTTGTCAGGCGGCCTTCTTGCGCATGTCCGTGCGGACAAATAATTCCGGGATATGGTGCGGGTTTTCCAATAGGGCGATATAAGTTTCCTGTGACATACACGCCGGGCAAACTTTCGAAATACGCTTTTTCAACGCTATAGCCGTCGCCTTCGATCCGGTCAAAAATTTTTACGTTCAGCGGCGTCTTTTCTGGCCAGGGAAAACAACCAAGCGAAACGCGGAGATTGTCTTTAAGGTCTAGTTTGTGTTGAAGCCACTCATATTTTGATTTAAATTCGGTGAAGGTATAAAAATCTTGATTTGTGCGGGTTTGCTCCGCTCGTTGATCTATTCTGGGAAGATATTCTGATCCAATTGACGGTAATTGGGCAAAAATCATTAGGAGGGGAAAGGCGACAATGAAATATTTATTTCTATACATATTCAGGCTCCAATATTGGTCGGTTGATGATATCTGCAAGGATTTTCCTCTAAACATAATGACCCGCTAGTTTTATCACACATTAACTATGATGAAAAAGGCTTTTCATTTGAAAAAAAACAAATATGATTTACTATACACATAACCTGTGGAGGGCCAAAGGAGTTTTTTTTGATGAATGATACACTGAATACGGAATGCGTAATCTGCGGCGGTCATATATCCAGACGTGGAATGGATATATGTTGCTCTGATGAAGATCAATACCTGCTGATATGCTGCAAAGGCCATCTCCGCAAGTTTGAAGACCGCTCCGGCTCTATTGATGACGTTGTGGTTGAATTGTTTCACGATCTGGATAATTTTTTGCGCGACCGAGGCGATAAAATTGAAAATTATGACGAATCCGGCGTCAATGGAGAACTTGAAAATAGAGTGATTCGTTGGATTAATAAAAAAATGATCGACGCCAAAAGCGTCGCTGGGATTGGTTATTGCAAAGGTTGCGGCTCTCCGATCATGGGCGGGCGTACGATGTGCAATAATTGCTCGCAAACCACTAATGTTCAATCAATGCTTAGTAGCAACAAACCAGGACAACCAGGCGGCGGCTCTGGTAAGCGAATTGGCGGTATGCACTTTAAGCGATAGGCGCGTTTACCAGTATTCCTCTACGTGAATTGTTCCCGGCGATTTTCTCTCATCCTTCTTGAATCCCGATTTATCTAATTCGACAATCGAGTCTTCGATCATTTTCGGGTTCCCGCACAAAAATACCTCGTACTGATCGCTCGATAATTTTGGATCAATCTCAATTTCTTTGGTCATGAGTTTTTGTAGGATGTCCTGAACATATCCTGAATGCCCGGCCCAGGTGAGGTCATCCCGTTTGCGGGAGATTACCGGAAAGTAATGAAGATTGGGGCAAAAGCGCTCAAGCGAAATTAACTCATCGCGATAGCCAAGGTCCCATGAGTAGCGGGCGCCGTGTACGATGACAAATTTTCGCTCTGGTATGTTCAGTAACTGGGTGCGCACCATGCTAATGTAAGGCGCCAGCCCTGTGCCAGTGGCTGCCAGGCAAACATGCTTTTCGGGTGGAACCTTATCCAGTGTGAACATCCCGGTCGCGCGAGGCCCCAAATAAACCAGGTCGCCAATTTGAAGATTAAACAACCGTGGAGTCAGTTCGCCGTTGGACACGAGCGCAAGATAGATATCAAGGTAGGAATTTTCTTTGCTGGATGAGGCAATGGAGTACGCCCGGCGGATCATTTCTTCCGGGTCGCGTTGTTTCTGTTCTTCCGGTTCCGGGTCGCAGCCTCCCAGCCGTTTCGTATTTCGTTTAAGCCCTAATGTGGTGTATTGACCGGGCGTAAACGTAAACATCTCCTCATCCGGGGCGACGCGCAAGATGATAAGCCCTGGCGAAATTTCAATCCGCTGGATCACTATTGCGTTATAGTCGAGTTTTCGTATCATTGGTTCCCCAGAAGCATTTTCTCATATCAATTCCCCGCAAATGCAAATCAGGACGCAAGGAAATAGTAGACGCCGCCAATCAACGCTGCGACCCAAATCCAAGCGAACAAGAAACCATAAGTATCTGTTTTAGTTGGAACGTAAAATTCCCAATCAGGATGATTGATGATTTTCGTCCGTTGTTCGGGTTGTGAATTTTCGGGCAACTCGAACGGTTCCGTTGGATTTTCGCCGTCTTGGACTGGCGTGTTCAGGCAGCGGTAGAGTTGATTCAATTTGGTTTCGTCCGCCCGTTTTGTCATCAGGCTAACGGCTACCATCACGATGGCGCCCACGCTGAGATAGGAAAGCATTTGAAACGGTAAGCGAAATTCGCCGTCATAGACAGTAACCGCTGGAAGATAATTTACCGCAAACGCATTCATATCGAAAATGAATGACAATTTATTAGATGTCACAAGCAGCACGAAAAATGCAGATAGCGTACACGCCCAGGCGGCGGCTGGCGTGGCGCGGCGCCAGAACAGGCCGATCCAAAATGCGATGCCCATCATGGCTTGGATTTTCCAGAACGTTTCCAACCCTTCGATCACAGAATCAAGCGAGAGGGCGAATGCCACGCTGCCGAGAATGATTAAGCCAGCCGTAACGCGCCCGATAAATACATAGTGCGCTTGAGATTTGGTTGGCGCGACATAGGGCTTATACACATTTTCAGTGAACAAGGCTGACGATGAGATCATCCACGCATCGCAGGACGACATGACGGCCGCCAAAATCGAAGCGATGAAAAGCCCCAGTAACCCGGGCGCGATGGTGGGCAGAATGTCGCGCGCCATCAGACCGTAGGTCTGGTCGATTTGTGCGTCTGAGGTCAAGCCGGGGTATAAGGCAATGGCGCATAATCCGGTGATGGTCCATGCAACGGTGCAGAACCGCTTAAGCATGTTGCCGTAACAAAAGCCGACGCGGTTGTCCATTTCGGTTAGACCCGCTGCGCAACAACTCATGATATGCGGTTGAGTCACGATGCCGATCAATCCGTTGAATGCAATGACGGCAATATAGAAGGCCGTGATCTCACCGGGAGCGACTAATGAGAACATTGCAGGATCGGCGATAGTGTCTTTTAGTCCTGATATTCCGCCTACTAAATGCAGTGCAAAGGGCAACACCAAGAACGAAAGAAATATGGTCAGGATGCCTTGTATAAAGTCAGTCAGGATCGCTGCCCGTAGGCCGCCCGCGATGCCGTATACGACAAATAATACGGTGAGAATCGCAATCGCCCAAAATTCACTAAAGGCGCCGCCAGTGGAGGCGGTAATCATGGCCCCGCTGCCTTTAAGCATGGTGGCAATGTTCACAACAAGTTGCAGGATACAAATTCCCGCATACAGGGCGGCAACCGAATGACCATAGCGCATGTTGAAATAGTCGCCAGTAGTCAGAGCGCGCATCCGGCGGAAGATGGGCGCAATCGTCCAATAGAACGGCGTGCAAAACAGCCACAGCCATTGATACCAGATGCCCGACAGCCCATTGGTGTAGGTTTTACGCGCAACTGAAACCGCTTGGTCGGAGTGGGTTCCTGAACCAAACGAATAGAACAGCATGAAGGTTTTTCGAAACTGGCGTCCGCCCAAAAAGAAGTCAACGGTATTTTTGACTTTGTTGGCGGCCATGACGCCGATGATGGTGACGCCGACTAGGTAGGCAAATAAAACTAGCCAGTCGATAATATGAATCCCAAGCATAACGCACATTCCCCAATATTAATGAATCATGATAATAAAAAAAAATCATATCATATTTGCGGCGGACCGGCAATTAGCGGCCCGCCGCAGAAGGATAGAATTACTTATAAGCCTTTGCGCAAAATCATGTCGCAGATCGGGCCGCGGCTGCGGTCGCCTTTCAGCACAATGTGGCCATAGCCGGGTTCGCCGAGGCAGGTTTTGACGATCCAGTTGAGTCCGTTGTTGAATTTGTTGAGATAGCGGTTATCAATTTGCTCGACATCGCCCAAGCAAATACATTTCGTTCCGTGGCTCATGCGCGTCAACAGGCTGCGCGCTTCGACGCGGGAGAGGTTCTGCGTCTCGTCGATGATGACCACGGCGTTTTCGATGTTCATGCCGCGAATGTAGGCGATGGGGAGAACTTCAAATATTTCGGTATTGAGTTTCAGTTTTTGCGGGGTCGAATCTTCGGTGAAGATGCGGCTGCATTTGCTGCCGCGCTGCATGTGAAGTTTATAAATCAGGTTGCGCAAATAACGGATGTAAGGCTCGACTTTATCTTCTATGTCGCCAGGCAAGAAGCCTAAGCCTTCGCCAATTTCAATGGTCGGCTTGACCAAGTAGATTTTTTCGTATTGCTTTTCTTGTATGGCAAGGTGCATGGCCGCCGCAAGCGCGATATACGACTTTCCGTAACCCGCTTTTGATTGAATGGAGACTAAGTTGATATGCTCGTTCATCATCAATTCAAACGCGAGATTTTGGTAGACGTTAATGGGGCGCACGTTCCAGATTTTGTGGTCATAATCAATGACGCGGCGTTCGGTTGGCGTCATGTTGAATACGGGCTTGCCGTTTTCCCAGGTAAACGAATTCGGGATAAAGTCGTCGCCTTCTTCGGTGAACCCGGTGTAGAGTTGCGATTCTGATTGAAACGGGATCGACTCTTCGAATGGTTCGCTGCGAACGGAATGGTATTTTGAGAGAACTCGAAACAATTTGTCGTTTGTGACGAGGATGGGGTCTTGCAATTCGGCGTCTTTGATGTCTTCCAGGATGCGTAGGTCGCCGTTGCCGTTTTGGCTTGATTTTTTGTTTACGCCGATGATTTTGACATATTGGCTTTCTTCAATTTCATCCACTGCGCGTGAGACGACTGGGGCGAGGCGTTTGTCGTGTTTGAGTCCATCTAATTCCAGGACGACGGTGTATGGAAGATAAATCTCATTTTCACTGCCGTTCCGAAGAATCTCGATACACTTGGGGTTATCGAGGAGAACGCTTGTATCAATTACATAATTCTTCCGCATGAAGCCCTCCATCACAGGAAATAATCAGATTAAATGTCTGAACTGGCGGACGTTGTCCGCAAGCGTACTCTCCTTTCGATGGTCGGGGTGGATTTTTGGCGCTGCTTATGAAGAATTGCTGGCATGAAGCCCTCAATAAACATATTTCAGTCGATGAAACATTATAGCACAAAAGTTGAAGTTCTATTGTGAAATATATGTTAAGATTACCTATTGCAGGTCATGTTTCATATAAATGTTCTTTCTTAATACTAATCAACTATGTCTATATTACTGAGTTGGTTGAATTGGTGCGATTTCTGGGTTTTTTCGCGCCCAGTTCAAATATTCATCCACGGTGTAAAAGGTTTCGTGTTGATAGAGAGCGCCCTTCTCTTCCACTCTCGCTTTCCAATTGCTCTCCCATGAATCGCCAGTCGCGTCCATCCAGGCGAGCGTCCTGGCGTCTAAATTTTGTTGGACAGGGGCGTATTTTGGATTGCCAACCAGGTTATTCATTTGATAGGGGTCATTTTTAAGATCAAATAATAGCCAGGGTTTATCTTGATAGCGGGCGTACATATACCGTTCCGTGCGAACGCCGCGCCATGCGTTTTCTACAGTCCCGTGAGCGTAGGGGCCGAAAATTTGCATGAAGGCGGAATCGGGGCTTTTGTCGGTTTTGCCTTCGATATACGCGGACAGGTCGCTGCCCTGCATTTCTCTTGGTACATCAAGCCCACACAGTCCGAGCATGGTGGGCGCCATGTCAACATGGGTGAACATCGCCTCGCTGACATGGTTCTGACGCGCGTTCTTTGGATAGCGCACGATCCCTGGAACCACGGCTGATTCTTCGTGCGGTTTGCGCTTGAGGCGCAGCCCGTGCGACCCCAACATGTCGCCGTGATCAGATGTAAAAATAACGATGGTGTCATCGGTGAGACCCAGTTGATCTAACTGATCGAGAATGCGCCCGACCTGGTCATCAATCGCAGTGATCGCAGCGTAATATTTGGCGATGTCTTCCTTGCTGCCGAGTTCCGTTCCAGGTTTCCAGTTGGGGCGAAGCGTGATCGCTTCTGGATCATACATATCCTCATATTTTTTTGGTGCGCCGTAGGGGTTATGCGGCGGCCCCATGCCCACCATCAGGAAAAATGGATTGGTCTGGTTCGCTTGTATGAATTCAAGCGTCAGGTCAGTCCAGCCTTCCGGCTCAAATTTTTTGATAGGGATAGGCTCGTCGGTATCACGAAAATAGTGGTTATCAAAATGGCGGTGGCTGCATTGGTTGGCCGCCCAGTAATCGAAGCCTTGTCGCCTTGGCCCCGGCGGGACGAACCCCGGCAAGCGCTTTCCACCGTCCAAGTGCCATTTACCGATGAAGCCTGTCTTGTAGCCAGCGGCGCCCATCAATTCAGCGATGCTGGTTTCGGATTCCCGCAGTCGCAGGTCGTTGGCGATCATGCCATTGGCGCTGGCGTACTTGCCTGTTAGCAGACACGCGCGCGCCGCGCAGCAGACCGGCGTATTGGCGACCGTGTTTGGAAACAGGATGCCTTCTTTCGCCAGGCGGTCGATATTCGGCGTTTTAACGTCGGGGTTGCCCATGCAGCCCATCGCTTGCCCGCGCATCTGATCGGGAAAAATAAAGATGACGTTTGGCGGGCGCGACTCATTCTTCGAAGATGCGACTGCTCCATGACTTGCGAGCGCCGCAGAGGTGGAAGCCATAAAATGCCGACGGGAAATTTTCACAATTTGAGTTCCTTATTCATTTGGACAATAGCGTAATGTAATTAACGCAATTATTTTGTATCCATTAATTCTACAAATCTACCATGAACGGGTTTGTTTCGTCAACAAAAGTGTATAATTACACAATATACAAGTCTCCTCGATTATCTCAAATCATTTTTTCAGGAGCCTCACCCCATGTTTAACTTACTCACGCGCCGCTATGTATGCGCTGCGTCTATCTTTTTTTTGACTTTCTCGTTGGTTGCAATTGCGCAGCCGCCCGATATGCCAGTGATGATCCCCAGCGTTCGCGCTGACGCGGTGCGTATGGAAGACGTGCAAGAACGTCGGCAGATTACGGGAGATTTGCGGGCGAAGTTTCGTTCACAAGTCGCCGCGCTCGAAGAAGGCCGCCTGGTTAAAATTTTGGCGGACGAAGCGGACGTCGTCAAAAAAGGCGACCTCATCGCGCGTATTGACGACCGCCGCTTAAAGGCGCAACTCGACGGTTTGGAAGCGCAACGGCAGATTACCTTGGCGCAAAATGAAGCGCGGCGGGCGGAACTGAAAAACGCCCAATGGAACCTCAACCGCTTAAAGCCGCTGTGGGACAAAAAACTCACCACTGAACAGGAACTCGAAAACGCCAATATGCTTGTTCAGGTGAAAGAGGCCGAGGTTTTGGCGGGCGAACGGACGTTGATACAAATAAAGAGCTCCATTGATCTCTTGAAAATTCGCCTGGAAGAAACCCGCATTGATGCGCCTTTCGATGGCGTAATAATTGAACGCAATGCCGAGTTGGGCGAATGGATTACGCCGGGCAACCTTGTTGTCACCATGATCTCGACCGGGACCATCGAAGCCTGGCTCGAAGCGCCGGAACGCATTGCCTATCTGTTTCAAAAAGAAGGCGGCGATGTCCAAATTGAAATTTCCGCTAGCGGGCAATCTTTGGAACCAAAAGAAGTACGCATCATCCCCCAAGTCGACCCGCGCGTACGCACGATGTTTATTGTTGCCGACCTCGAAATGGACGCCAACCATTTGGCGCCGGGCATGTCGGTCACCGCGTCCTTACCGACTGGCGAACGCAAGACGCGTATGACGGTTTCAAAAGACGCGATTATGCATCAGGAAACAGGGTTCTTCGTATATAAAGCACAACAAAGTGAAGATGGCTACATTGCTTCGCCTGCGCCGATTACGCGGTTGTTTACCACTGGCGACCGGGTCGCGATTGAGTCGCCCGCTTTAGCGGAAAGTGACTTGGTCATTGTAGAAGGCAATGAACGACTTTTCCCGATGTCGCCCATTTCTTTAATTGGGCAAACGGACGCAGAATAATCACTCAAAAAATGGAGCCTCAATTTTTACCATGAAATTGGTTGAAGGATCAATACAACAACCGATCACCGTAACAGTCTGCGTGATTCTCGCCTTGCTGGCTGGGTTCGTCGCGCTGAACCGCGTTCCGATTCAGCTGACGCCGGAGATCGAAGACACAGTCATTGCGGTGACGACGACCTGGGAAAATGCGAGCCCGCAAGAAGTCGAAACCGAAATCGTCGATGAGCAGGAAGAGCGCTTACAGGGCGTTTCCAATTTGCGCTTGATGACGAGCGTCAGCCAACGCGGGCAAGGCGAAATTCGTCTGGAGTTTCAAGCTGGAACCAACAAAGACGTCGCCTTGCGCGAGGTGAGCGACAAACTACGCGAAGTTCCTGCGTATCCGTTGAATGTGGATGAGCCCGTTGTTTCTGACACCGACCCGCAGAGCCGGGATTATGTCGCTTGGTTGTTGGTCGCTTGCGATAATCCCGATTATGACGTGACAAAATTATACGATGTTCTTGATAAGCGTATGAAGCCTCAATTTGAGCGCTTGTCGGGCGTGGCTGAAGTGAACGTGTTGGGCGGGCGTGAGCGCGAAGTGCAGATTCGCGTTGATCCGGTCTTATTGGCGCAATATGGAATCACTTTCAGCCAATTGGCGGACGCAATAAATATTACAAACCAAAATTATTCCGGCGGCGCGTTGGTCGATGGGAAATCTGACGTGCGGGTGCGTTCGATTGGCCGTTATAGCCAGATCGAACAAACGAAGAATACCGTCATCAAACAAGACGAAGCGGGGCCGGTTTACATCCGCGATGTTGCCGATGTTGTTGAAACCTATAAAGAGCAAGCGGCCTATGTGCGTTCACGCGGCATCCCGGTATTGGCGATTAATTTTCAACGTGAGATTGGCGCCAATGTTTTAGACGTGATGAAAAATATTCACGAAGAAATCGACCGCATGAGCCTACCCGGCGGGTTGATGGAAGTGATCGCCAATAGCGAAAATGTTGGCGGGAAACTGCGCCTGGTGCAAGTCTATGACCAGACGACCTATATCGACCATGCGCTGAGCCTGGTACAAGAAAATATTTTCCTTGGCGGCGGGCTGGCAATCATTACGCTGCTGCTTTTTTTACGCTCACTGCGTTCGATTGGCATCATCGCCATTGCGATTCCCATTTCAATTATTGGCTCAATCGTGTTGTTGTACGCGATGGGGCGGACGGTCAATGTCATCAGCCTGGCAGGTATGGCGTTCGCTGTTGGAATGGTGGTCGATAACTCGATTGTTGTTTTGGAAAACATTTACCGACACCTTGAGATGGGCAAGTCCGTGCGTCAGTCGGCGCTTGAAGGCGCCCAGGAAGTCGCAGGCGCCGTCCTTGCTTCGACGCTGACAACGCTCATCGTATTTATTCCGATTCTCTTAATTGAAGAGCAAGCGGGACAGCTGTTTCGCGACATCGCATTGGCAATTTGCGCGGCGGTTGGAATCAGCTTCATTGTCGCGATAACGGTGATTCCGTCCGCGTCGGCATTGTTTTTGCGCAACCGGGATTACAGCAAAAAACCAACGCCTTCTTTGGATTCAAAACGTGGATCGGGCGCGAAGGTTTTTCTGCGCGTATTGTTCTTTTTCATTTGGCTTCCCTATTACCTCTTTACGCACTTTTCAGAAATTGTCAGCAGCCAAGTCCGTTATTTGTCAAACACGGTTTTTTTGCGCTTGGCGATTATTGCGATTTTTGCGGTCGTTACGATTACTGGCGCCTATTTTCTGTTGCCGCCGATTGATTATTTGCCGCAAGGAAACCGCAACATTATTTTTGGTATGTTGATTCCGCCGCCCGGGTATAACTTAGAAAAATTATCGTCGGTCGGTAAACGCATTGAGGCGCGCATTCGGCCTTTTTGGCAGCAAACCGAAGCGATATTTGAATTTGAAAAAGGCAATATGAAGCCAGACCCCGACTCATTGGTTCAGTTGCCTGCCAGCCCAATGCCAGGGGCGCCGCTGATGACGCCGCCTGCGATAAAAAATTATTTTTTAGTGGCTAGCAATGGCGCGATGTTTCACGGCGCGATCAGTGACGACGACGAAAAAGTCGTCGATATTATTCCCCTGTTTCAGTACGCGACCGCATCGGACGTTGCGCCCGGGTTTATTGGTTTCGCGTTTCAACTTCCACTATTTCGCATCGGCGGCACCACCGGTTCAGCGGTCAATATTGATCTCTCCGGGCCGAATTTGTCGCAAGTGAGCGGGGCCGCTGGCGCATTATTTGGAAACATCGTTGCTCAATACGGCCCCTATTCTTTGCAGCCGGAACCAAGCAATTTCAATGTGCCGAGTCCTGAACTTCAGGTGCTTCCTAATTTAATCAAATTAACGGACATGGGGTTGACGCCCCGAGACATCGGCCTTGCGGTTCAAGTGAATGCGGACGGCGCTTTTGTTGGAGAGTATGAAGTTGAGGGCGAACGTATCGACTTGGTGTTGATTTCGAAAGATGCGAGTACGAAGAATGAATTAACGGATTTGTTGCGCGTCCCGTTGTCGACGCCTGACGGGGCGAATGTGACGTTGGAAAGCGTGGCTGATTTTAACCGCACGGTTCGGCCCGACCAGATCAAACGGGTGGCGCGTCAGCGCGCGGTCACGCTGCAATTCACGCCGCCGCCGGGAATGCCGTTGCAAAATGCCATAGATGACATTGGGGGCATGATTGAACAGTTGCAAACCGCCGGGCAAATTCCGCCGGAAGTGCAAATCAATCTGACCGGCAGCGCGAGCAAACTGGGCGCGATGCAAACCGCGTTGCTTGGCGACGGTACATTTTCGGGCATGACGCAAAGTTCGTTGTTTCTTGCTTTGTTGGTTGTGTATTTGTTAATGTGCGTGTTGTTCCAAAGTTGGGTTTATCCATTGGTGATTATGGTGACGGTGCCGCTGGCGACGTTCGGCGGGTTACTGACATTGGCGGGTGTCCATTACTGGAGCCTGATCGACCGCCACATGCCAATTCAAAATATGGATGTGCTGACCATTCTCGGCTTTGTAATTTTGGCTGGCGTCGTGGTCAATAACGCGATCTTAATTGTCCACCAGACGTTAAATTTTCTGACGACAGACAGCAACATGGACCCAAAAGAAGCGATTGCGCAAGCGACGGAATCCCGCGTACGTCCGATTATGATGAGTACGCTGACCTCAGTGGGCGGTATGGCGCCGCTGGTGTTAATGCCCGGCGCGGGTTCAGAACTCTATCGAGGCCTTGGCAGCGTCGTCGTTGGCGGGTTGCTTGTTTCAACTGTGTTTACGTTGGTTTTGATTCCACTGGTGTTGAGCGTGGTATTCGATATCCAGCGGATGTTTACACGGCAATAAACGTGAAATGCTTACAAATTTTGTCGTTCTTCTTGCCCTCAGCGTATTCTCCCAGTAAAACATAGATGTGGATTTGATTAAGAGGAGCGCTATGAAATCATTCTATCTATATTTTCTATTCGTTGTTTCAGCCCTATTTTCATCTACGTCATTCGCGCTGGAAGTCAAAGTTGACGCCGGACCGTTCCCCCTGAATCACACCCCGGTTTTTCTGGAGATGAATAGCGCTCCATCTGAAAATGTCGTTGTAACGCATGGCAGCCAAGTTCAAGTCGGGCAAATAGAGCGCCTGGAAAACGGGCGCGTGAAAGTCTGGTGGATGGTTGATTCACTTCAGAAAGAATCGAGCAAAGTCTATTCGATTTCTTTTGAATACGCCCCACCAGCCCAAAAATTCTCATGGTCATCGGAAGAAAAAATAGGGATGGATTTATCTTACGGCGACCGTACGCTATTGCGATATATGCACCCGTCTTATGACCCGAATGATGTTGAATCGACCAAAAAACCATTCCATCATGTATTTGATCCAACGGGCGCCCATCTGATTACCAAGGGAGTTGGCGGTAAATATTCTCACCATCGCGGAATCTTTTTTGGTTACAACAAAGTGTATATTGGCGGCGACGTTGTTGATATCTGGCACGCCCGCAACGGCGAACATAGCGTTCACCGTGAAGTTGTTCGTGAATCGGTTGGCGCCGTGTTTGGCGAGCAAGTGTTATTGATTGATTGGAAAGACGCCAAGGGAAAGCCGTTTATCCAAGAGACGCGCACGTTGCGGGTCTATCAACCCGCAGATGACCAATTTTTGGTTGAATTCTGGACGGAATTACAATCGCTTCGCGGTCATATTCGGTTGGAGGGCGACCGCCAACATGCAGGCGTTCAATTTCGCGCGGCTCAAGAAGTCGCGGAGCATGAAAACACGACGCGTTTTCTTCGCCCTGACATCTGGAAGCACCTAGAACCTGAAAAAGCGAATAATGCTGAAAATTTTGTTGATCTGCCTTGGAACGCCATGCAATTCACCGTGGAAGACACGCGCTATACTGCGGCGTATCTGACCGACCCTGCAAACCCGGACGGCGCGCGCTTTTCAGAACGGGCGTATGGCCGGTTTGGCGAGTTCGTTCCTTATGAAATCACCGAAGACCAACCTCTACGCCTGCATTATCAATGGTGGATCAAGACGGGCGACGATGTTTCGCGGGAAACCATCGAAGCGCAATATCAAACGATGGTTGATCCACCAAGAGTGAAGGTCATTGTGAATGATCGCTAGGCTTCATCTTCGCCGAAGCGAATGATTCGGGTCGAACGTTCAAATCCGATTTGGGTTGCAATCAGTTTGTATAGCTCCGGTCGACGCGCTTGCAGCCAACGCTGTCCGGTTGACATTGGCTGCAATGACTTATCGAGTTCGGCTATGACCATGTTGTCGTCGGCTTTCCAGGTTTCAACAAGAATTCGCCCATACGGATCAAGCACCATTGCGTTTCCAGTGCGAACTTCATCATCATCCATTCCGACTCCATTACTGAATAGAATAAATAATCCGTTGTCGTGCGCTCGCGAAGGCAGCCATCGCATCAGCCATTCCCTGCCCTTCGGGCCGCGTATTTCTTCTTCAATTGCTTTGGGGTTCTCTTTACGGTTCAACCAAATTTCAGGATCAATTACATCCATTGCATGAGGGCTGCGCGATTTGGTCCCGCCGGTTTGGTGAGGCGCCAATAGAATCTCTGCGCCTAAGAGCGCATTCATACGCGCGTTTTCGATTAGGTTATTGTCATAACATATTAAGACGCCAATACGCCAACCGTGAGGTGTGTCAAAGACAGTAAATTCATCGCCGCAGTCTATATCTTCATTAATGAACGCATGAAGTTTGCGGTGTTTTTTGTGGCTTCCGTCGGGCATGGCAACCAGATAGGTATTATACATTCGGCCATCTTCGCAAATTTCGACGAGACCGGCGCCGATGGTCATATTGTATTCCTGCGACCATTGTAGGACTGCCTGCGAACTCGGCCCATCCGAAACAGGCTCAGCAATCTTCATCAGTTGGTTTCGGTCTAATTTTCGAAGATACCAGTAGCCTGTGATTGAACATTCTGGAAATGTGATTAGCTCAACGCCTTGTTGATGGGCTTGTTCAACAAAGGCGCACATCTTCTCTAAATTGGCAGATTTATCGCCGGATTGATGTTCAAATTGGACGGATGCAACTTTGAGATTATCAGGCATGATATTTTCTCCCCCCAGCGCTAATCGACATTATCATACTAGCAGATTAGCCGCTTTTTTTCTTCAACTAAATTATTTATCCCGTTAGCGGTCTTTCATTGAATTTGGTACTATTGTTAAACGACTTTAACTGAGAAAGGTATCAGCAAAATGAAACGCCGCACATTTTTGCTTCAAACTGCCGCCGCCAGTTGTTTATCGCTGGCTTCAACCTCAAACGCCGCTGAAATAGACGTGTTTTCACCCGCCCATATTCCCCGCTGGCGCGGATTCAATCTGCTTGAAAAATTTACGTTGAGACAAAATAAACCCTATAGCGAGCGTGATTTTGAATGGATGGCGAAATGGGGCTTTGATTTCGCCCGCATCCCGATGGATTACCGCTGTTGGACAAACGCCGATAAGCCTTATGAGTATGATGAAACCGTCCTGAAGCATATTGATGAATTGGTTGGCTATGGAAAGCAATACGGCGTTCATATTAATTTAAACTTGCATCGGGCGCCGGGGTATTGCGTGAATCCGCCGGAAGAAAAACTTGACCTCTTTTCGTCAGATGAAGCGTTAAAACAATTTTGCGCACAATGGAAAAATTTTGCAGAACGCTATAAAAGTACGGCTCAGAATGAAGTTTCGTTTGATTTATTGAATGAACCCAAAAACAGCATCCCGGAAGAAACCTACGCCCGGGTCATGCGCGCCGCCATACAGACGATCCGCAAAGTTGATCCCAATCGAGTGGTGGTAGTGGATGGCCTCAGTTGGGGACAGAAGCCCGTTCACGCCTTGGCAAAAGACAACATTGCCCAAAGCACCCGAGGGTACAATCCGTTCCAGATCAGCCACTATAAGGCGTCTTGGATTGGCGGCAGCGATACATGGGACGTTCCGACCTGGCCGCTCAAAGTCAAAGATCAAATACAGGATAAACAGTGGATTTTTGAAAAATATATCAAGCCGTGGAAAGAACTCGAAGCCAAAGGCGTCGGCGTACATGTGGGCGAGTGGGGTTGTTATAACAAAACGCCGCATGACGTTGCGCTGCCCTGGATGGAAGATTGCCTCGCGCTTTGGAAAGACGCAGGCTGGGGATGGTCGGTCTGGAACCTGCGCGGCTCATTCGGGATTGCCGACAGCGGGCGCGAAGATGTTCAATATGAAGAATTAGACGGTCACAAAATCGACCGTAAAATGCTGGAACTGCTCCGGCGATATTAATCATGAGGATATGAAATGAGTCAGCGTTACGCTTTCTATTTCTTATGCAGTATTTTCGTTGTGTTTTCAGTCGGTGCTGCGTTTTCAGAACCAACGGACGCGCCGACAAAATACGCAATTGTCGTCACCGGCGGCGAACTGTTACGCGGCGTTTATGCGGATGGTCATACGCAATTTATTACCAGTACGCTTGAGCCGTTGGGAGCAAAATGCGTCAGCGCGGTGTGCGTCGGCGATACGGCGGAAGAGTTGCAGGATGCGCTGCGCTTTTCGAGCCAACACGCGGATTTTGTCCTCGTGACGGGAGGCCTTGGCCCGACCGACGACGATGTAACCCGTAAGACGTTGTCGGCGTTTGCCGGCATTGATTTATACGAGAATCCCGAAGTGGTTGACCAGATGGTGCGTCGTTACGGCGCGTCATCAAAAGAGAAACTTCGCGACAACATGCGACGCCAGGCGATGACGCCGAAAAAAGGCCGATACTTGCTCAATCCAAACGGCAGCGCGGTTGGTTTAGTGTTCGATGACGGACAGCGCGTCATCGCTGCTATGCCGGGGCCGCCGCGCGAATTACAGCCGATGGTGAAAGAGCAGCTGCTTCCCTTTCTCGCTGAACGCTTCGGCATCAAAACCATCGGCGCCTCGCTGACGATGCGCTTCATTAATATCGGCGAATCGCAAATCGACGAAGTGATGCACAAACATCTGACGCTGCCGAAAGAGCTGATGATTTCTTCTCTCTTTGAGATGGGACGTGTGGATTTGACTTTGTCCCTGCCGGGCGGTTCTGAACAAGACCGGGCAATCTTGCGTCAGTTTGAAAGCGAATTATTGGCGCACATTGGCGACTCGATGTACACCGATCAAGGCTCGACGTTAGAAGAAAGCGTGGTTGCGTTATTGAAAGAAAATAATGTGTCTCTCGTGACCGCTGAGGTCGGCAGCGGCGGCGCCGTGTCCGCGAGTTTGAGTCGTCCTGAGGACGCCGTTTCCGTATATTCCGGGGGATATATAGCGCCCAGCGACAACGTAATGGCCCAGATGGTCGGCGTCGATCACTTGGATCAGGAATCCCACGAAGCGCTTTCGAAACAGATCGCAGGCGTGATTCAAAAACGCGCAGGCAGCAAGTGGGGGCTTTATATCAGTGAAATTCATCAGAATGAAAATCGCCGCTTTGTCTGGCTCGCGCTCGCATCGGATGACGGCGCAATTGATGGACGCCAAATTGGCGTCAGCGGTCGGGGGCAATATGCGCAAGACCGATTGGTGAATTATGTTCTGGATTATTTGCGGAGGCGTTTGCAGAAATAATTGGAGAGTGTCATGAAAAACATTTGGATTTTATGCAGCATCATTGCCATTTTTGCAATCACTGGAATCGCGGCGCCTTCTATTGATGAGACGCCTGCGCAGGAGCGCGAATGGGGTTTTCGTCCAGTTGACCGAGACCATCTTCAACTGAATCCGCCCTCATTTAGCTGGCGGCCGCAACGGGGCGCCGAAACCTATGAACTCCAATGTTCATCTGATTTATCATTTCAGACGATCGAATATCAAATTGACGATTGGACGTTTAATGTTCATACTCCGCCTACACCATTTAAGCCTGGAGCCTGGCACTGGCGCTTCCGGTACATATCCCATGACAATGTTGTGTCTGAATGGAGCCGGATGCGGACGTTTTCTATATCAGAAGACGCAACAGAATTTTCGCTGCCGTCGCGCAATGAATTAATCGCCCGCATTCCCAAACAACATCCGCGCTTGTTTGTGCGTCCTGAACAAATAGAGAATTATAAGCAACGGGCGCAGACGGATTTGAAAGAGCATTTTAACGCTTTGGTCAAACAGTGCGAAGCGATTATGAAAAACCCGCCTTCGACCGATGAACCAAAGCGCTATCCAGATGATATTGAGCGAAAGAGCGAAGAATGGCGCGCTCTCTGGTGGGGCAACCGCACATATACAATCAAAGCGCTTAATAGCGCAGCGACGCTGGCGTTTACCCGGCTTGTCGGCGGCAAAGAAGAATACGGCGAGATGGCAAAGCGCATACTATTGGATTGCGCTAAGTGGGACCCCAAAGGCTCAACCGGCTATCGCTATAACGATGAAGCCGGAATGCCGTATAACTATTATTTCTCCAGGACCTATACCTTCGTTAATGATTTATTAAATGAAGAGGAAAAACAGTTCTGCCGCGAAGTCATGCGTGTTCGAGGGCAGGAAATGTCTGAGCATCTCAACCCCAGACATTTGTGGCAGCCATACGCGAGCCATAGCAACCGGGCTTGGCATTTTCTCGGTGAAGTCGGTATCGCGTTTCTGGATGAAATCCCCGAAGCCGAAGACTGGGTATGGTTTGCCGCCAACGTATTCTCAAACGTATACCCGGTTTGGAGCGACAGCGACGGCGGATGGCATGAAGGCAGTAGTTACTGGAACAGTTACATGGGCCGTTTTACCTGGTGGGCGGACGTGATGCGGGTTGCAATGGATTTAGATGCGTTTGAAAAACCGTTCTTCTCACAAGCCGGATATTATCCCATGTATCTGGCGCCTCCTGGAGCGAAAGACGGCGGATTCGGCGATTTAACCGCGAATCGTAGATCAGATCATTACGTCAATTTGGTTTCGATTTTTGCTGCACAGGCCAAAAACTCCTATTGGCAATGGTACGTCGACCAACATGGCGGCGCATCATTCGATAATTCCTACATTGGCTTCATTCGCGGCGCATTGCCAAAGGTCGAAGCAAAAGCCCCGAGTGAATTGCCTGCTTCGCGTTGTTTTTGGGGTACGGGCCAGGCGATGTTGAACAGCGATTTGCTGAATGCAAAAGATAATGTGCAAGTCGTATTCAAAAGCAGCCCCTTCGGAACCCAAAGCCACGGCTATGAATCGCAAAATTCATTTCTGTTGAACGTGTTTGGCGAGCGGATGTTTATCCGTACTGGCAAGCGCGACATCTACGGCAGCGACCATCATCAAAATTGGATGTGGGATTCAAAATCAACGAATACCATCACCGTCAACGGACAGGGGCAGAAAAAACATTCAGGCTCTGCGGTTGGTGAGATTCTGGAGTTTTATACCAGCGATAAGGTTGATTATGTCGCGGGAGAAGCCTCGGCTGCGTATGAAGGAAAACTTGAGCGTTTTACGAGGCGCATCATCTATCTCAAACCGGATGCGGTGTTGATCTATGACACGCTAGACGCGCCAGAGCCGTCTAGTTTTGAGTGGCGTCTTCATGCGGTGGATGAAATGAAGATTGAAAATCAACATAATATTCTCGCAAAGAACGGCGATGTAGAATGCCGCGTCGATTTTTTATGGCCCAATGATTTGGCGCTCTCTCAAACCAACAAGTTTGATCCACCGCCCCGCGAACGCGTCAAATTGACGGAGTATCACCTCACAGCGGAAACCAAGTCAAAATCAAAACGTCAGGAGTTTATCACCCTATTTCAGCCGTATAGAAAAAATGGGCCACAGAAATATGAAGCGTCCATCCAAGCGGGAGAAAATGGATATTCAATCACTTTAGACAATGCTGAAAAACCAGTAAGTATTTTGCTTTGTCCTGATTCTGGTCAGGTTGTTGCTAAGATAGGAGTTCAACCCGCGCGTTCCGTTGCGCAAGTCGGCGTTCATTTCGGCGATGAAACGCCAATCTATTTTGGGAAATAGCGAAGCGCGAGAAAAAAAATCAAAGAGGCTTCTCGAAATTGCGTTAACCTCTACAATCTTGATCCGTTAGTGTGTAAACAAGAGAACCATTTTTTAGGAGAGTAACTGGATGATGAATACGCGTTGTGTGCCTTTTGCTATTGCAATTGTAACAAGTTTGGCGCTGTTTGGTTGCGGCGGCTCAGAACCGAAACCGGTTGTGGTTGCGCCGACAGTAACTGCTGCCCCGACTGCGACTGTTAAACCCACTCCAAAACCCAAACCGACGCCAACGGAAATTCCCGAACTGGCGGAACCCACCGTTGATGCGACCGCACAAGAAAAAGTCATGCCGGATTTAGTTTTGTCTGCCACGATGTCGCCTCCATCCAAAACGAAATTGGAATTTCAATGGCTGCGTAAGATGCTGGGTATCTTGGATCGCGATCAACTCGCAGATTACAACGAGAAAATTTATGGCGTCTATGCTGGCGGCTGG
This sequence comes from Candidatus Hinthialibacter antarcticus, assembly GCA_030765645.1. Classification (NCBI taxonomy): domain Bacteria; phylum Candidatus Hinthialibacterota; class Candidatus Hinthialibacteria; order Candidatus Hinthialibacterales; family Candidatus Hinthialibacteraceae; genus Candidatus Hinthialibacter; species Candidatus Hinthialibacter antarcticus. The sequence goes on from JAVCCE010000072.1 coordinate 126,129, forward strand.
GAAGGCAAGATTGTCAGTATCGGCGAACTTGAAATCGGCGAGCCTGTGATTGTGGCGGAAATTCAAGACGGAGATGTTAAGCGGCCTTATGTCGTCTTACAGAACATTTCGCCAGAATTATTGAATACGTTCTCAGAGGGACAAACCATTGTATTTGGCGCGAATATCAAAAACATTGGTCCGTATGGAAATTATAAGCGCGTTATATTGATGGTGTGTTCTGAAATCTATGTAGAAAATTAAACGACGTTCAATTTGAAATCTCTCACAGCCTCTGCGCAGTTCGCAGGGGCTGTTTTGTTTTGACGCGCGGCGTAGTATGCTGGTTTGGCGACGGAAGCAAACTAATCATAAGGACTACGACATGAGCATTCTTGATACTCTCAATGGACCAGAATCCATTTTCAACGTACGCAGCAAAGCCGCAGGCCCGCAAGGCTCATTGCCTCTGACGGATGAAATGTTACGCAATAGCCCCAGCGGCGACTTGTTTGCGTTGACGGAAAACGTCGGCATGGGCTGGGAAGCCGAAATCGTGAATCGCGACAATGTATTGATTCTCAGCACGCTGGGCGGCTATCGCGCTGAAGACGGAACGCCCATCGCGCTTGGCTACCATACCGGACATTGGGAACTCGGCCTGCTGGTCAAACGCACCGCTGAAGTGTTGAAATCGCTAGAGTGCGTTCCCTTCGCGGCCTATTGCTCCGACCCCTGCGACGGGCGGACGCAAGGCACCTCTGGCATGATGGATAGCCTCGCGTATCGCAATACCGCTGCGGAAGCTTTCGGGCGCTTAATCCGGTCGCTTCCCTCTCGCCGCGCCGTGGTTGGTATTGCGACGTGTGACAAGGGGTTGCCCGCCATGATGATGGCGCTGGCTGCGGTCAAAGGCCGTCCAGTAATATTGCAACCCGGCGGGGTGACGCTGCCCGCAGAAGACGCCGAAGACGCAGGAACGGTGCAATCTATCGGAACGCGCTATGCGCATGGCGAGATTACGCTGGAAGAAGCCGCCCGTTTGGGATGCTCAGCCTGCGGAAGCCCCGGCGGCGGATGTCAGTTTTTAGGGACCGCTGCGTCGTCGCAAGTCATCGGCGAGGCGTTAGGGCTTTCGCTGCCGCATACCGCGCTGATTCCATCCGGCGAGCCGGTTTGGTTTGAAATGGCGACGGCGTCCGCCCATGCGATTCGCCATTTAATGAAACAAAAAATTTACTCTGAACATATATTGAAACCCGGCGCATTTCGTAACGCGATGGCGGTCCATGCCGCTGTCGGCGGATCGACCAATTTGCTGCTCCATTTGCCCGCCATTGCTCATGCGGCTGGAGCCAAGCGCCCGGTGGTTGAAGATTGGATTCGCATTAACGATACCGTTCCGCGCATTGTGGACGTTCTGCCAAACGGCCCGCAACATTTCAAGACCGTTCAAGTCTTTCTCGCGGGCGGCGTTCCAGAAATTATGCTGCACCTGCGCGAAATGGGCGTCTTGGATTTATCGGTTCGCACAGTGACGGGCGAAACGCTGGCGGACAACCTGACTTGGTGGGAAGCCTCCGAACGACGCAAGCGTTTTCGTGAGGCGTTATATCAACAAGACGGCGTGAATCCCGACGATGTCATTATGTCTCCAAAGGCGGCGGCGGAACGCGGCCTGACCAGCACGGTGATTTTCCCTCGCGGCAACCTGGCGCCGGAAGGCGCCGTCGTTAAAAGTACGGCGATTGATGCAAAACTTTGCCCGGAGAATGTGTATTTCAAACGTGGAACGGCGCGAGTTTTCTCGACGGAAATGGACGCGATCCGCGCATTGAAATCGCAGGGTGATGATGCATTGAAGCCGGGCGACATCGTCGTATTGATCTGCCGAGGGCCAATGGGCGCCGGGATGCCGGAGACGGCGCAAATCACCATGGCGCTGAAATATACCAAAGCATTGAGCCACCTTGCGCTAATTACCGATGGGCGGTTTTCTGGCTTTTCAAGCGGGCCGTGCATCGGACACATTGGCCCTGAAGCCCTGGCGGGCGGGCCGATTGGCAAAGTGCAAGACGGCGACGTGATTGAAATTTGTATTGACCGAAGCGCAATGACCAGCGCCGTCAATTTGATCGGCGAAGCAGGCAGCGATGAATCTCAATGGAGCGTTAACCGGGGCGACGCAATCCTGAACGAGCGCCCCGCCCCCAATTGTAAAGCCGACCCCAACCTGCCAGACAGCGTTCGCTTATGGGCGGCGCTACAGCAAGCGGGCGGCGGAACCTGGGGCGGCTGCGTCTATGACGTCGATGAAATTATTTCATCACTGTCGAAATAAATTAGCGCATGTCTTCATTCAGGTTCGCCACGGGAATATACGCCATCGACGTTTGAATCGGGTGCGTACAGAAGCAGCCCGCGCTGCTTTCCGGCGCAAGCATCATGCCCCCGGCGGGGATAACGCCCAGCCAACATCCGGGGCGGACGCCAATGAAGTGGGTGCGGATATTTTTTTCAATGTCCCACATGCCATGGTAAAAATCACGGTAAAACAGTGCGCCCGCGCTGGCGGTGATGGTGCCGCATTTGTTGCGTTCGGGCATGACCACGTCATATTCTTTTCCCGAACGCAGGTCAAACACTTTGGGTTCCGCATAAACCGTATTGCCGACGATGACCGGGCGCTGCATGGCGCCGCCGTGGTGATTGCGGTACCACTTGTATTCGCTGTCCCATAACTTATCGCCATTGACCGCGTCGAATCCATAGATTTGATATTTGTCCGTCGTGCTGACGACGACCAGCGTATCCTTTGCATAGGCCATATAGAAAACCCAACGGCCTTCGCTGAACTCGTGGCTGCGCTCCCAAATGGGGTCGCCCGTCTCTAATGAGAGGGTTACGATATATCGGTCAGTGAGCGTCAAATTGGGGAGCCGCCCCGCCACTGAATTTTTGGCGCCTTCGCTGCGGCTTTCGACCCAATAGATGCGGTTATCGCCAAAGCATATCGTCGGATTGATCGCCGCTGCGGTCTCATGCAGCCAGACAGTTTCGCCGGATGATGCGTCAAATGCAAAAATCGCGTCGCTGATGACTTTGTCAGACTCATGGTTGCTGGCGTCGTACCACTCGCCGTCGGCGCCGATATAGGTCCCGCCTTTTTTGACCAGGCTGCCTAAAAGCAAGCCGTTATTGATGCCTAAATATCCCCATTCATACTCAAAGTTGTTGTCCAACTTGGGAAGGCGTAATACGTCTTCAAGCGCTCCTGTCTGCGCGTTGATTTTCCAGCAATCATCTTTCACAACCACAAAAACATAGTCTGAATTCACAACCATATTGCCGGAATCGCGGGGGACGTTTGCGCGGCGTAAATCAGGAATCTCGACCGTCCATAACATCGTCCCGTTATAGGCGTCGATAGAAAAGATGCGGCGGTCTCCTTGGACAAACAGTCTGCCATTCGCGAACAAAGGTCCTTGAGGACGGGTGCCGCGATCAACCATCGGACGTGGGCCCGGTTTGCCGAACCAGGAGACGCGCATCGGGTTGCTTTGGTTGAGGTCGAGGCTGCATGCGGTGTTTCCACCGTTGGCGTACATGTGGGTCCATTCGCCGCCGCCCGGTAAAGCGCTGCGCTGAATAACCGCCCATACGCCGGATTCATGATGGATTTGGCCTTCGGGACTTCCGGTTGATTTCAGCCAATCGCTTAGCTTTTGTTCCGTCAGTTCCCCAGATTGGATCGTATCCGCTTCAACTTGGCCAATGACAGCCAGGCCGCCGTAAGGGCGCAACACTCGATAGGTTTCTTTCGCGTTAAACGGCAAGCGGCCCGTCCGAAACGCTGTATCGGAAACGATGAGGTTGGCGAAGAAACTTGTGTAGGGCAGCGAATCATACGACGCTTGGCTGACGGTTGCGCGTACGCCGTATAAACCGGCTTTGTCTAAATTCTGGCGGGATGCTTGTACATTTTTGGGGTCGTCATCCACAACGAGAATTTGCATGTCGCTGCGTTTGGCGATTTCATACGCCATGCGTCCGTCTTCGCTTCCCAAGACGAGACAGTATCCGACGTCGGCGCCATATTCTTCAAGAACGCGGTTGACGAAGCCATCGTAGTAAACCGTCCATTCATCATCGCCGTATGGGTCGTCAATGAGAGGATAAGCGGGATTTGAAAAGTCAAAGGTTGAGTCAAATTCAAACAGACGGGTGGTGCGTTCACCGTCGAGGTAGATGCGATAGTAATAGAGTTTTTCCATTTCCAGATTTGGGATGACGACCTGATGTTTGGTCTTCGGCGCTATGTCATCATATTGAGTATCAATTGGGAACGTCCGCCCAAAGCGCACAATAGACGGCATGGGTTTTTCGGTTTCCCATTGAATTGCGACATGCTCTGGATCAAGGCGGGTCAAATATGGGCCGACGCTTATGTCAACGACTTTTGGAGTCTGCTGAGATTTTTTTGCATAATTCGCTTGCACTTGCTCCTGGCTCAATGCGGTGGAGTAAATTTTCACTTCATTCATCCAACCGCGCCAGCGGAAATTTTCATCATTACTGATCCAGGCGCCCAACACAAACGGCGCGTTGTCTGGGTACAGGATGGGGCCTTGGGGCGCGTCGGATTGCGCAACCAATTCGCCGTTCACATACAAAAACTGTTTGTCGCCATCATAGACGCCGACGACGTGATACCAGCGCCCCCACTCCAAACTGGTCAATGCGCGCACTTCGCTGAATTTTCCATTGCCGTCATCCGTGCCTTCAGTGGATACGGCGAAATGAAAATTCGACTGCTTGAATCCGAGCAGAAATCCCTGCTCTGCTCCGCCTTGGCTTTGGAAGCAACTGACCAACCCGCCCCACTCGACGGTCTTCTCAATCCCCGCCCAAACCTCAACCGTGATCGCGTTTTTGGGCATGGCGTCTTTCACGTACTTCACATCTATGCGGGTATCATCGCGGTCGATCAATAACGATTGCATCTCTTCCGTCTTGCGAATGACGACTTCGCCTGTAATGGTCGCATCATGGCCATTGGACGCATCGCGGACGGCGGTGTTTTTGATGCCATTTTCGTTAAATTGCCAATCGGCAAATACGTTGTCATCTGCCTGCGTTGGAAGGGCGCAAAGCAGTAAAAGGCTAAAAAAAAGATTGATTGTATTTTGACGCATCAGGTTTCTCCTGGATTACTTTTCTTCCGATTGGCTATTGAACGCGTAGACGAGGCCCTTGTCAGTGCTGACCAGCAAACGTCCGTCTGCGACAGCGATTTCGAGTGCGCGCCCGTCTACTTCTTGCGACCAGACTTCAGAGCCGTCTTTGGCGCTGAACGCCGCAACGCTGCCTGAGCCGCCCGCAAATAACAAATCTCCCGCAAGGATGAGCGAGTAGGGATACTTGCATTCTTTTTTCCACAACATGCATTCTTCGAGTTCTTTTGGAATTTGACCCAGGCGAATCATGGTTGATTCTAAATCGCCTTTGATTTTGAGGCCTTCTTCACCGCCGAGGTCGCGGCCCAATTTTTTCATCTTTGCCGTCAGTTCTTTTTTTTGTTGTTCAAGTTCGCGGCGTTCGGCTAGCAATTGCGTATGCCTTTGTCGGTCAATCGCGCTCATTTCTGTATCGGTATGTAAAAACGTCCGCTCCGGCGTGACCACCATGTGGTTGCCGCTGAATGATGCAACTTGGTCGCTGCTTTCAGACTCTTCCGCGAATGCGTCGAGTTCTCCGGTTTTTCCTGGGCCGTAAACCAGCATGTCGCCTGTCAAAAGAGCGAAGGAGCCGCCGGAGCCGCCGAGCGAATACATATAGTCTCCCGACTTCCGGTCAAAGACGGCTGGCGTTCCGCGACCTGTGGGGACGTACAATTTATTGTCAGAAGCCAGCAGATAGCCTTGCGGCGGGATGTTTTCGACTTTTTTCGTCCAAACTTCATCGCCGTTTTCTGCATTGTGCGCGGTGACATAAACGCCTTCGACAGGAAATAATCCCGCGCAGAAATACGCCTCGCCGTTATCGACCAATACGCCGGAGCGCACCGGCCACAGCGACATCATGCGGTTATGGCCGGAGACGCGGAAATCAAGCGAGGAGGGCTTCTTTTTCCAAATCAATTCGCCGTTGTCCGCATTCAAGCAATAGGCGTTGCCGTCGTCTGAGCCAACGTAGAGTTTTCCGTTTTCATAACTCGGCGCGAGACGGACCGGGGCGTCGGTGAAAAACGACCAGAGTTCCTCTCCGCTGTTGGCGTCGATGCAATAGACCTTGTCGTCAGCTGAGGAACCGTAAAACACCTTGCCGTCAGCGGCGACGATGTGATAGGCCCAATCAAAAATGACGCGCGGTTTCAGGTTGTCGACTTTGTGCCAGCCGTCGCGCCGGGCGGGGCCGGGCCACGCGGGCTTGGGAGCGTGTTTGGCTTGGTGCAGCCACTCAAGCGAGAGCGGCGCCTGCAAGGCTTCCGACGTTACGCCGCTGCGGGAGTTATCTTTCCGGTAGGTCGGCCAATCTTCCGCCTGTACGGAAATAAATTGGACAGCGATTGCAAATAATGTAATAGCTAAGAACCGTCTTTTCATTACTCGCCTCAAATCGAAAATTTATTCATCAGAGATGCATCCATCACGAAGATAGATTGTACGGTTTGCGTAGTTGTCTCCCAGATGTCCATGCGTAACCAAGACGACGGAGCCGCCTTGATCGCGATAGTCTGCGAGAGAAGATAAAATTTGCGCTGCATTGTCCGGGTCGAGATTACCAGTCGGCTCATCCGCCAAAATCACGCTGGGATTCCGCAAGAGCGCCCGCGCAATGGCGGTGCGCTGCCGTTCGCCCGCGCTCAATTCTGACGGGCGATGCGTAAGCCGGTCGCCTAGCCCCATTTTCTCTAAAATTTCTTTTGCCCGGTTCGGGGCGACTTTGGCGCCGCCTGTCCCCAATGGAAGCAGGACGTTTTCCAGCACATTCAAATAACCAACTAAGTGAAACATCTGAAACACAAAGCCGATATTTTCCGCGCGAAATTTTGCGCGTCCACTCTGGTTCATGCTGTATAAATCCGTCTCGCCGATAGTAACGGAGCCTTGGCTCGGGCGTAACATGCCGCCCAGCGCGAATAGCAACGTCGTCTTGCCGCTGCCGCTTGGCCCGCGCACGGTGACAAATTCGCCCTTATGAATCGCCATCGAGACGTCGCGCAATGCGTGTACGGCGCCATGTTTGGTTTGGTAGAGTTTACTGATGGAGGTAGTTTTTATCATAGGTCTTGCCGTAACACGTCAGCAGGGTCTTGTGATACCGCGACCATCGCTGGAATAAAACTGGATATCGCCGCAAAAGCGGGCGTGAGTATTAGCGACCAATAAAGAATCGCCGTCTGCGGCTTGATCGACTTTGCCGTTGCTTCAAACAGCGTCGGCCCGACCTGCAGCGCCAGCCAGGTTCCAAATAAATATCCGACGATAGAACCGGCGAGTCCGATGAATATTGCTTTGCCTAAGAAGAGCGCGGCGATTTTACCAGAGCCATAACCGAGAGCGCGCAACACGCCGATTTCTTCGCGACGGTCGCGCGTGTTTAACATTGCCAGAGCGCCGATCCATAAGCCGCAGGCAATTACCACAATGGGCATGATCCAGGCGAAGTAGCCATCCAGCATCGCGCGTTGGCGCTGGCGGGCTTCGGCGATGGGGCGAATTTGAAACAACATGACTTCGGGAAATTTTTCGGCGACTTGCTCGCGCAGCAATGTTAGTGGATCAACCCCGGGAATGCGGCAGTAACAATCCAGCGCTTTAATTTCGTTGATTTGTTTTTCGAGCCCCACAATTTTTTGTGCGTCACTCAAGTGGGTATAAATATAAATATCTTCTTCATTGCCCGTTTCAGGCAAGGCGAAAGCAACCGTCAACTTGTTTCCGTTTACTTCGATTTCATCGCCTTTTTTAAGATCGTTTATTTGCGCCAGCGCGTAGCCGATGTAGGCCGTTCCCGGTTCGATTTCAAAAATCATAGAAGGTTTTTTTTTGTCGGCGGGCGTAACCTCTGTTGCGATGCCGTTGAGGATTACTTCCCGCCCCTGCCATTCGATGCGTTGTTTGAGGGTTGCCAGCAAATGGGTGAAATATAAATTTTTGTGTTCTGAAAACCAAACCGCCGTCTCTTCGGGCAACGTGTATTTGGAATACCCTCTCGCCCAAAAATCCGCCATGTCTGTATCTTTGTGGACAATGCGCAGGTTGTAGCCCATGTCGCGCATTAAGCGGATGGTTTCCGTTTGCGATGCTTTGCTGGTCGTGAAAAATGCGGAACACAACGCCACCGCTGCAACGACGGCAAGCAAACTCAAAAGGAAGTTAAATTTCCGGTAGCGGATTTCTTTGAAGATCAGCGCCAGCGGGCTCATACGTTTTTGCTCCTCGCCCAGATGATGATCGAAACGCCTGCGATTAGAGAAATAGAAGCAGCGATCAGGAGAAAATAAAATCCAATCCCTAACGTATAATAGGTTGTCTCCGTTTCAATCGGCGTCTGGACAGTGGTGTTGGCTGCCATGACGGATTCATCTAATTCTTGAGTGGCATTATTAGCGGCAATCAGTTGTTGCTCTGCGCCGATGTTTGAATCTTCTTCGACAACGCGGGGCGCGTCGGGCGGCTCGACGGGCGCGGCTTCAACGATCATTTCAGAATATCCCATAATCGGGTTCAGACTGACGTTTCGGGATGTCCCGGAACCGGCGTCAGCATTGCGTTGACCAATCGCCATAATCTGGCTGATTTCCGTTTTGACCAATGGGCTTTCTGCGTCAAAGCCGAGGTTCTTAATCACATGGTCTTGGCGGTCGGTATCCCACCGTAGAGGAAACTGGCGCCCCATCATCCATTCGCGGTCGAGTCCGCATTCGCATGACAAGCCGATGACGGACAAAATTTCGCCGACGGAAGATTTGGTGATGGCGTCTCCATACAGCACGTCGCCTAAGCAGCGTCCCCGGCCATATAAAATTGCGGCATGGGGTTGATTTAAATCATCCGGCTTCACGCCCAACGCCCAGAGCAACACGGGTTGGTTTTTCGCGTCTTCATACGCCAGTTGTTTTAAAACGGGAGGCTGTTTGATTTCTTTGGGCAGTGAATCCATGCGCGACGCGACATCATCGACGGCTTCTTTTGCTGCGGTGATCGCTGCTTTGTTTAATGCGTCGTCTTTTCCTTCGATGAGGAGCACAACACCGTATCGTTGGACGGAAGCGTCTAGGATTTCTTCGCGAAATTCGTTTGAGACGATGGATTCCATCAGGTCCCAGACCGCATCGCGAAAAGGCGCGCTCTCTGTCGGAATTGGCAGGTTGAGCGCTTTGCCGTCCGGTGAAACCAATACCGCCGCTGGGCGCGAATCAACTTTTAACTCATTCAAAAATCGCTTGACTTCGTGGTCAGGTGATTGGTCCAGATCGACCATTTCAATTTGCACATTGCTTTCCAGCAACGCGGCGAAGCCAATTTGCTCAAGCGCATCCTGTTGCTCTTTGGCGGTTGACTGGTTGTATACGATGAAGAGTTGATAGGGCGTTTGTCCAAAGTCAACAAATCCGACGTCGCGCACGTTAAAGCGGCACGCCCATGCGGGAAGCGCCAGGAGTGCTATTAGAGAAATTGCCCAAAGCGTTTTGGAATATTTAGATCGTTTCATATCACCCTCGGATCGAAGTCCACAGCATTCGGAACCCGACGATGACCAACAAGATGGAGAAACCGACTTGCAGTGCTTTATTTGAGGCTTTTGCTGCTATGGTTGCGCCGATATTGGCGCCGATAACGACCATCACGCTCAAGATGATGACCAGTCTCCAATCAATATAAATATCTGGATTAATATGATAGCGAATTGCGCCCATTAATGCCATTGGAACCATAATGCATAAGGCGACGCCTTGCGCTTCTTTTTGAGGCAACAACATGACCAGCGTAAGAAATGGGACGACGATAATTCCACTGCCGACGCCTAACATGGCGCTGAAGGTCCCCGCTGCCAACCCCAACAAGATGTAAATTGTAATGGTTGTGCTGGTTAACTCTACGGGCATTGTACGAATCCTTTGTTAGAATTGAATTATGAACAAACCGGGCATACAGGATTTCTAGAAATTTCGATCCGGCGAAAACGCATCGTACGTAAATCCATCGTTAATAATTTATTGTAGAGCGGTTCTCCAAAATCAGCGATGATCTTAATGGCTTCCATCGCGCCCAGGCAGCCGACGGTTCCAGAAACGGCGCCGAAGACGGGAAACTCACGCTTCCATTGATCGGGCTTTTCAGGGTGGAGACATTGCAGGCATGGCGTCTTGCCGGGCTGAATCGAAGTAATCTGCGCATCCAGGTCGAACATGGCGCATTCCACCAGTGGTTTGTTTTGTTGTACGGCCTGTTTGTTCATGGCGAAGCGCTCTTCAAACAACGGCGCGCAATCCACGATAAGGTCTACCTGAGAAATGATGCGCTCGGCATTGTCTTCGCTGATGTTTTCCTCTATTGCTTCAATTTCGATGTGAGGATTTAACTCATTCAAGCGGCGTTTGGCGGATTCAACTCTAGGCTTGCCCAACCAGTCGTAGGTCATTAGCAACTGGCGATTGAGGTCGCTGGGTTTGACGTTGCCTTTGTGGGCGAGCACCAACTTGCCAACGCCTGCGGCGGCGAGTTCATAGGCGACTACGCTGCCCAGGCCGCCCGCGCGGGAGATTAAAACCGTTGCGTTTTTTAGTGCGCGTTGACCTGGTTCGCCGAATCCGTCTACCCACATTTGCCATTCGTAGACGGCGTGGTCGATATCAGTTAAAGATTTTTGGTTCATGAAATATTGAACTCTCTCCAAATTATAAAAACGAGCCGCCGGAAATCGGCGATAGCAGCGCGGCAACGTCGCCGTCTTTTAACGCGACAGGCGCATCATGACGAATCTGCTTTTCATTCACAATGAACAACAGGCTTGGAAGCAATTGACCGGATGAATCCAAGGCGAATTTCGACATTGCGTCTGAGTGCCGTTGTTTTAATTGATGAATTAAATCCTGCGTGTTCGCTGATTCATCTAGTTCAATCTCGACCAAACTGGAACCGATGTTTTGTTTTAATTGCCCTGACAATTCGACGCTCACTTTCATGATGCGGCCCTTTCTGTCTCAGGAGAAATGGCGGATTTTGTCGGTTTTGCGCTGCGATGCGGGCGAGTCACAATTCCGTCTTCAATTCGTAAAATGATGTTCGCCAAAAAATAGGCTTCTTCACGGCTATGAGTAATGTGTAAAAAAGTCGCCTTCGTGTGGCGCTGGACGTCTTTCAATAATACGCACATCTCATCGCGCGTATCGTCGTCCAATGCGCTGAGTGGTTCATCTAAACAAAGAATTGGCGGGTTATACGCAAGCGCCCGTCCCAGCGCTGTTCGTTGGCGCTCTCCGCCTGACAAGCCGTGAATGGAACGTGAAAGCAGGTGAGTTATCCCCAGCAGTTCGCTCAATTCTTCGACGCGTTGTTTGATGATGTCTTGTGGGCGCTTTCGGATTTGCAGCGCAAAAGCGAGATGTTCGTAGACCGACATGGTGGAAAACAACGAACCGTCTTGCGGAACCAGCCCGATGCCGCGCATGGCGGGTTTTTCGTGAGTCACGTCGCGTCCCTGGATGGTGATTTTCCCGGATTGGACGGGCTTTAATCCACAGATGGCTTCAAGAATGGTCGTTTTACCGCAGCCGGTTTTTCCCATCAAGACGCCGTATTGTCCCTGCGGGATTTCAAACGAGACATCGTTAATCTGAAACTGACCGAGTTTCACGCACAGGTTTTCAACGCAGATCAATTCTCAAGCCACCCCTTGCTTAGAGTAGTCGAGTCCATAATAGCGAATGACGATAAGTAAGAGTACGGCGGCGGACACCATGATGATCGACACGCTCAGCGCCGCTTCGATGTTGCCGATGCTGAGTTCAAGAAAAACCGTCGTCGGCAGAACTTCGGTCTTGCCGCGGGTTGCGCCAGCAAAAATCAAGATCGGCCCAAATTCGCCCATCGCTCGCGCCCACGCCAACGTAAACGCGGTAAACATTCCACGCTTGGCTTCTGGTAATACCACCAGCGAGAACGCCTGCCAGCGGCTACAACCCAGCGTCAACGCCACTTCTTCCTGCCGGGGATTAATCGAATCAAACGTGCTGCGCATGGTGCGCACCGCAAACGCGCAGGCGACCGTAAATTGCGCCAGAATGACGCTGGGAATCGCATACGTAATTTGAAAAACATGGCTCTCAAACCATTTGATCGGCGGCGCTTGAAAGAGGATCAATAAACTCAGTCCGATGACCAGCGGCGGCAGAACAATGGGGATATCCAAAATCGCGTCGATGACGTTTTTTCCTGGAAATGAAACGCGCGACAATATATAACCAATTGGCGCCGCTACCCATAATGAGAGAATTGCTGAAATCGTAACCGATATCAGGCTTAACCGAATTGAATATTGAATGTATTCACTCTTAAGCGCTTCGATCAGATCGTACGGCGTTGTATACGATAAATCGGCCAGCAGCATGGCGGCGATCAGCAAAACATAGGCGCCAGCAATGATCCAAAGACAAATCCAAAATGGAATATCTAATAATTGCTGATACGACAAATGCGCTGCATCTTTTTCGTTAAGGCTTAAAGCCGATTGCGGTGTGTTTGGCTTCATTGCGTTCTTACATTTCTTGACCGGTTAAGGTTTTTACTTTGTCTTTCGTCCACTCGTCTTCTTCTTGATTATCGGTTGAACCGCCCAGCCATTCAAAACCGACGTTCTCAAAATTTTGGTGGTGTGCCCGAATAGAATCTAGCAGCCGGCTCAACAAATACTTATGACCGGAATAATCCGCTACGGCGTAGGGCTGGGTCGCATTTGCGAGTGGGTGGTCAATCTTAATGATATCTAATTTGTCTTTCGCGGGGTGCGCGTTAACTTCGTAGACGATACACGCATCAAGTGATCCGGTTTCTGTTTGGTTGACCAGAAATGGCCCGACCGGGACTTCGCTTTTTACATTCTTGCGAACGCCTTCGTAAACGCCTGCGTCTTTAAGCAAGCGCATGGTCAGGTAGCCCAACGCGCTTTGTTCTTCATTACATACGCCGATGCTGACGCCTTCATTGGTGAGATCATTTAAGGATTGAATATTTTTGGGATTGCCTTTTTGCACGGCGATGACGATATCAGTCTTCGCAAGTTTTGTGAAATCTAAAAATAAGTCGCCAACTTGTTTGACGAAACTCACGTCACATGCGAAATAGGCGTCGGGCCTTTGGCCTGCTTTCATCTGTGCAACCAGAATGCCGCAGCCGTTATAGACGGTATCAACTTCAACGCCTTCGCGTTCGGCGAATTTGTTGATGGTTTCGTCGATCGCGGGTTTATTGACGGTCCCGCTGAAGAAGACGATTTCTGGTTTTACCGCCCACGCATCGCCTTCAACTGCGCGATAGCCATGTTTGTTAAAGATGGTCAATCCTTTATCTTTCGCTGTCAGGTACCGCGCAAACCGTAAGGCGTCGGTTGGCATTTGGGTAGACGATAAGACGCCGATGGTGATTGTCATTTCACCGCGATCCAGCTCATCAACATGAACGCGTTCCAATTCTGGATATTGCGCAGCGACCGCGTCCCAAACCAGGCCCGCATCAACGGCGCCGAGTTTGACGTCATTGGCGACGTCATTCACTGTAGGTTTCATGACTTTGGCGCCGGATTCGATTTGCGCCCAATCACCGCTGGCTTCGAGAAGATTTTTGCAAGTGCGCCCAACGGAGGCTGCGTCAGGGTTCGCTAAGGAATACGAAACGTCGTCGCGCAACAGGTCTTCGATAGAATGAATGTTTTTGGGATTTCCCTTTTTGACGGCGATGATGGGCGTGATGTTCGCAATCGGAATCGTCTCTTGCAGCAAGCCGTCCTGCTTCGCGATATCAATATACGATTGGTCTGCTGCAAGATACAAGTCGCCCCGGTTGGCGATTTTAATATTGCTTAATAACGTACCAGAACCGCCGTACTGAATTTGAATTGGGACGCCGTATTCTTTTTCATAGGCCTCGCGTATCAATTCGACGGGAACTTTCATCCCTGCAGCGCAATAGAACTCAATCGCATCGCCTTCAGCCATATTACTTTTCGGTTTGGTTTCCCAAAATAAAAGAGCAATGAGAGCAATAAATACGAAAACAGAAATAAGAAATAGGTTTCGTGTTGAGTTCATTCTTATAATCCTTATATGTTGATACAAGTTATAAGGTAGCAATTGCTGTTGATTGTTTGAAAAGCATTTGGCAATAAAAGTGGTTGGAGAGATGGATTGAAATCGCAGTCACTTTCGCCGTCTTTGCCATGCTGCATTTGAAATGAGTAAATATCCTAGCACCCATGCAATGTTGATCCAGTGGTAAGTGAGTTCCGCGCCAAGCAAGGTTTGAAATTGCGCGAACGGGTTTGCCAAACAGAGCAAACCGAACCCCAGTGAGAAGACGTAGATGGGCGACGAGAAAGAATAGGCGCGTTGTTTTTGATGATAAAAAAAGATACGAATACAAAACAGAAACCCTAAGATATCAAATAGGTTTAGAAGCGTGTGAACGGCCCGTTCGTACGCCGGATCGCCCCACAGACCAAACGCGGGAACCATAACGCATATTGCGGTAAAGAAAAACATAAAAACGGTCGCAATCGTTGCGGACGATTGCCCCGTATCGCTTGGCGTTTCTGGATCGGATAACGCTATTTGGCCCCAGCGCCATAACCCCCAGACAATGAATGCGTGTGCGATCAACAACAATACATCATCTGCAATTTTCCAGGCAAACGGGCGCTGAAGCAGCAGCGTAATTGCGATGGCTGAGCAATGGGCCAAAAACGCAATGAAAATACCGCGAGCGAACCAGCGCCAAACGGGAGGCTCATCTTGGATGGGTTTAAAAACAATTAGTGCGCACGCCGCGAGACCATTGGCGCCAGTAATCATCAAAGTGGCATACCACTCCATACGGAGTTCAGAAAAAGGGCGCAGCAAGTAAATTACGCTATCAATGAATAGGTATACGAGAATGCCTGCAAGCGGCATGTTGATACTCCTTTTGTAATCATACTATGAGTATTGTTGGATGAATCCGGGTTGAATGTAAGCCTTGAAATTACGATGCGCTTATTTGATGATGAATAGCGGAATTTGATCCTGGGAGCTAATGATGAAATCTATGAACCAGACTTCACGACGCGATTTTTTATCTTATTCAGCCGCTGCATTGTCATCCGCTGCGCTTTCGCCGATTTCCTATGCGGCAGAAAAAAAACTAAACGTCGTGGTGATTCTCGTTGATGATTACGGCTGGACGGACGCCGCTTGCACGGGAAGCGCCCTCTTCGAAACGCCCAACATCGACGCGCTTGCGAGCCAGGGGATGCGCTTCACCAATGGATACGCGGCATGTACGGTTTGCTCGCCGACCCGCGCCAGCATCCTGACGGGAAAATACCCTGCGCGGTTGCATCTGACCGACTGGATCGCCGGACATAAAAAACCGTGGGCGAAACTCAAGGTTCCCGATTTCAATCTTCAACTGCCCCATGATGAAGTCACAATCGCCGAGGCGCTCAAGCCGCATGGCTATACCAGCGCCAGCATTGGGAAATGGCACTTGGGCGGCGAAAAATTTTATCCCGAATCGCAGGGCTTTGACTTAAATATCGCGGGCACCCATCGCGGTCAGCCGCCGCGCTATTTTGCTCCATACAAAATTCCCACTTTAGAAGAAGGCCCTGACGGTGAATATCTGACAGACCGCATGGCGCAGGAAGCGGTTCAGTTTATTGAATCAAATAAAGACAATCCGTTTTTCTTATATTTGCCGTTGTTTGCTGTGCACACGCCGATTCAGGGAAAGAAAAATTATACCGATAAGTATAAAGAAAATATCAAACCCTGGTCTGACCAGCGCGACCCGCAATACGCGGCGATGGTCAACAGCGTTGATGACGCCGTCGGTTCCGTCTTGCAAACGCTCGACCGATTAAACTTGACTGATGATACCTTAGTTATCTTCACTGGCGACAATGGCGGCTTGGTTCCCAAAACCAATAATTCGCCCCTGCGTATGGGCAAAGGCTCGCCGTATGAAGGCGGGACGCGCGTCCCGTTAATGATTCGCTGGCCGGGCAAGGTGCGGGCTGGCTCCGTGACGGACGTCCCCGCGATTAGCGCGGACTTTTTCCCAACGGTAATGAGTGCGCTCGACATTGATTCGCCAGTGAAAGAAAACATCGACGGTGTGGATTTGCTTCCGGTTTTGACTGAGTCAGGAAGCGTAAACCGCGAGGCGCTTTATTGGCATTATCCGCATTATCATCCTGGCGGCTCAACCCCGTATGGCGCCATCCGTAAAGGCGATTGGAAATTGCTCGAATTTTTTGAAGATGGACGACTTGAATTATACAATTTGAAAAATGATTTGAGTGAAAAATTCAATCTGGCAAATTTGAACATTCAAAAGCGCGATGAATTGCATCAGCAATTAGTCGAATGGCGCCAGAGCGTCAATGCGCAGATGCCAACATCGAACCCAAACTACAAGCCCGAATGGGCAAACGACCACATCAACAAGCATAAAGATACAAACTAGGCGTTTGCATGAAAGGTTTTCTTCATTTTAAAATGCGGCCCGACGCCGGAGATGAGAAACTCGTCTGAACATACGAGCCAGCCTTGTTTTTGATAGAACCCAACCGCGCCAGTTCGGGCGTTGCACCAGAATTGGCGGATCTCTGATTCTGAAGCAACATAGTTTTCTGAGAATTTCAATAATTCACGCCCAACGCCCGACCCGCGATCATTTGGATGCGTCGCCATGCCGCGTAATTGCCAAGCGGGGGCTTCGTCAATTTCCGAAAGCATCCAACTCAAGCAGCAGATATTGCTTTGTTCGATGAATGCGCCGAAATGTCGCGTGTTCGCGCCATGGTCTCCGTCGAATTCAGGAGACGTGCGGTCTGTTCCAATGATTAAAACATCGCGGCGCAATTGAATGATTTCTTCTACAGCAGCAAGCCTCAAAGAAGCGCTTTGTTGATGGACCATGATAGATTTTTCAGAATGCGTGTTCATTTTATGAAATTATGTTGCCCGCAGATTCATTCTCTTGTTGGGAATAAAATGGAAGAATAATACGGAACAAACTGCCTTCCCCATGAATGCTTTCCACTTCGACGCGGCCTCCGTGGCTGGAGATGATTTGATGAACCAGTGAGAGGCCGAGGCCGGTGCCTGTGTCTTTGGACGTATAGAACGGATCAAAAATGCGGTCGATCTGTTCAGGAGAGATACCGCTTCCCTGGTCTTTGATCTCAACCGCCGCTGTGTTTCCGTCCCAGCGTTTGATGTGAATTTGAATGGCCCCGCCGTCTGGCATCGCTTGTTGCGCATTTAAAATTAAATTCAAAAACGCTTCCTTACATAGAGCCGGGTCAATGGCAATCGGCGGCAAGTCAGGCTCTACGATTGTTTCAAATGAATAAACGGCGCCCTCATCATTTGGCTCTGTATACGCATTAATTTGCGCGGCCAAATCATGGGCGCTAACGGCGTCAATCACCGGCTCCGGCGGTCTTGCAAACATCAAAAAGTCATTCACGACGCGTGACAGGCGGTTCACTTCTTCGATGATGAATGTGGTCAGTCCTTCTTCAGCCGCCTGGTCGCCGAAGCGCTTATTCAGCAATTGCGCCGAGCCGCGGATGATGCCAAGCGGATTGCGTATTTCATGCGCGACGCCCGCCGACATGCGTCCTAAAGAGGCGAGGCGGTCTTGGCGGCGGACTTGTTCTTCCAGTTTGCGAATTTCAGAAAGATCGTGGAAGGTTACCACCAGTCCAGTCGGTTCCCCGTTTTCTAACATAGGCAGAGCGCTCACTTGTAATGGCAACACCGTCTCGTCATCAACCGCACAAGTGATCTCGCGCTCAAAAATGGATGAGCCAGTTGTCAGCGCCCGCTTGATGAAATCCGTAAACGCAGGGGCTTGGATGACGTCAAGGACTTTTGTTCCTGACGGGTTCTCCAGGCCGAACACGTTGCATCCTGCCGGGTTGATCAAACGAATAAAGCCTTCTTGGTCGACGCTCATGACGCCGGTTGAAATGCCGGACAAAACGTTTTCAAGAAACCGTTGCGTTTGCGCCAATTCACGGTTGCTGGTTTCCAACTGATTGGTGTTTTCGTTCAGTGCGCCGATTTGTTCTTGGATGCGTTCCGCCATGATGTTGAACGCTGAACTCATGATGCGCTGTTCTTCCGTCCCGCGCTCTTCTATGCGGACGTCAAAATTTCCCTGCGCCATCGCGTGAGACGCCGACGCCATGCGGTGCAGCGGCGCCGCAATCGACCGCGCGATGATGGTTGCGATAATCAGGATGACTAATAGCGTGATGCCAAAACTAATCTGCGTCGCGGGGTAAGAAAAAATCCAAACGGCGACCACTGGCCGCGAGTGAACAAAAAACGCTGTTGCTTGCCCATTTTGATTGACAATCGGAAGCAATATCACGTGAGACTCTGCGCCGTTATTGATAAAAGGCAATTGGACGGATTTTAATTCAACGGATTTAAAATCTAATTCGCCGCCGAAATCAAACATCTTTTCCATCGCGTCTTCCGGCAGGTGGTCTTGAAATAGCGATGGGCGCGCATTGATGATTTCTAATGGACTGTTGTTGAGGTACTGGGCTTTTTTTTCAGAAAAGACTTCAGAATCTTTGTCATCAATGTTCTTGATAAAGAGCAACGTTTTTACCACTACCAC
The DNA here is from genome assembly GCA_030765645.1 of Candidatus Hinthialibacter antarcticus. Lineage (NCBI taxonomy): Bacteria > Candidatus Hinthialibacterota > Candidatus Hinthialibacteria > Candidatus Hinthialibacterales > Candidatus Hinthialibacteraceae > Candidatus Hinthialibacter > Candidatus Hinthialibacter antarcticus. The sequence continues at coordinate 145,010 of JAVCCE010000072.1, forward strand.
GCCGACTATTTCCATATTGTCGCGGTGTGTGCCGTAACTTAATTTGCCGGCAATCCATTGATAGACTTTATTATCTTCTTCAATGAAGCGCTTTTCTTCAAAAAGAGGCTGAATTTCATTTTCGTATTCTTTGAGTGTTTTGACGGATAAATCTTCGCGTTCAAGGTTAAAATAATTTTTGGCGGAATCGGTTTGAAGGTCCCACAAAATATTATTATAGACGTTAATCTCCGCTTGGACGGTCGCGCTTGTTGGATACTCGGCGGTCTTCATCATCTGCGGAATTGAAGTTCGGGTCCTGAAGGTATTATTGATCAGATATTGAATCGACGTGTTAAGAACCGTGCGTTGAATTCTGTTTTGAAACTCGCTGTGTTCCCAAGTCAGTTTGTTGATTTCCACTTGCAGGTCATTGTGGCGTTCTTCTTCTTTCGCCAGATTGAAACTGTAATAGGGGATGATCGCCACTGGAATCATCGCCAGAAGCGCGACAACAAAAAAAGCAAATACCAATCGAGTTCGAAGCCGTCTCATCCTGCGTTCCAAACACCGGGGATTTCTGCATTGCATGAATAACAGCAGCCGTTGACGACTCTGTTTTGATGGACGATAAACCCAGTTCGTTCAATCAGCAATGTCTCGCAGGAGGGACAATAGGTATTTTCCCATTCCGAACATTGACCAGAGAGGTTTCCGATGTACACAAATTGCAACCCTTCTTCTTTACCTATATGGGCGGCGCGCAACAGCGTTTGGGCTTGCGTGCGGCCCATCCCCTGCATTTTGTAATCTTCATGGAAGGCGGTGACGTGCCAGGGGATGGTGGGCGATACGCTTGCGACAAAACGGGCGATGTCGCGCAGCTCGTTTTCCGAATCATTGAATCCAGGAACAACCAACGTCACAATTTCTACCCAAAATTTTGATGCGTACAATAACTGAATGGTGTCCAATACTGCTTGAAGCGTTCCGCCCAAGTTGCGATAATTCTTATCGCGAAAACTCTTCAAATCAACTTTATAAAAATCCGTCCAGGGTTTGAGGTATTCGACCACTTCGGGCGTTCCGTTTCCGTTTGAGACGAATGACGTATGCAAACCGTGTTGCTTCGCTAGACGAAAAATCTCGACCGCCCATTCGGCTGTAATCAGTGGTTCGTTATAGGTGCTGGTGACCGTGCGCGCGCCGGAACGAAGCGCCATTTCAACAAAGCGTTCTGGCGAGACGGGTTCAAAGCGTCCTGAAGCGCTTGGATCGCGCAAGGTTTGCGAGGTCAGCCAATTCTGGCAATAACCGCAATGCAGGTCGCAGCCCAACATGCCAAAACTCATGGCGTCGCTTCCTGGCAGTGCGTGAAAGAAGGGTTTCTTCTCAATGGGGTCGCATTGAATGCCTGCGACATACCCGTGAGGGACCATCAAGCGTCCATTTTTATTGAATCGCACCTTACAAACGCCGGGGCGGCCATCTGGAATCAGGCAGCGGTGTCCGCAGGCGAAGCAGCGCAACTTTTCTCCATCAAGACGTTCATAGAGTTCGCCTTCTTGGGTCAATTGCGACAGTTGATGATGCAAAGTTTGGAGACTTTCGGATTTTTGCATAGCGGATACCCTGTCAGATTCTGTTCGGTGAATAGTATACTGGAAAATCCCACAGGAGTGCTTGGAAAAGACTCAGCGATCAGGCTTTACCGTCATGCAAACTGATGTAGAGTATACCGTGTTTTGACGCAGATGCCGGAGTGGTGGAATTTGGTAGACGCGCTAGGTTCAGGACCTAGTGTCCTTCGGGACGTGGGGGTTCGAGTCCCCCCTCCGGCACTTACTTAAATTGCGCGGCGACTCTATGAACCGCCCTACCCCAATTAATCCATATCAACTTTGTCTTTTCACTGCGGCCGTTGTTATTTTGACGTTGTCCTATCGGCGGTTTTTTACAAGTAATATTGACATGCTAGCCTTGAGCGTGCATGACGATTCATTTTACTATCTCCTACCTGCTTTTAATTTCTCACGTTATGGCTTTTTCACGTTTGACGGCATTCACCCCACCTATGGCTTTCAACCACTATACGCGATTGCCCTTGCAGCGATAAATTGTTGCGTGGGGTCTTTACATAATTTATTACGATGCGCCCTTTTTTTTAACGCAGTTATATTTGTAAGTACAAGTTTTTTGCTTTATTCCTCTCTAAAAAAAGCACTGCACGACAAACCCGAATGGATACAAAACATTGCTGGCATCTTTGGCGCGCTCTGTTTTTTAATGAATGTCCCTGTGTTTTTGTCATTCATTACAGTCAAAGAAAACGCACTGGCTTGTTTTCTTTTAGCAATAATAGTTGATATTTTTTTTCAAATTAAAGAGAATACTAGCAAGAGGTTGATTGCCCTCCCCTTGTTATTTGGAACCTTCTCCGGGCTCTTATTACTGACTCGGCTGCTTCCTTCGACTGTGTTTATACTGTTTGTTTTATTCTTCTCATTACGTCGTTGGTCTCAATTGAATATTTATGCAATTGCAGGACTCCTTACGCCTGTTTTTGCTTGGGGCGCCTATGCATATTATTCGTTTGGGCGCTTAATACCTACATCGTCATCAATTAAAGCGGGTTTTTTAACCGTGTTTGCTCAGACGCCCGAAGCGGGGTGGGCAACCTCTCCGTTGTTGGTTCCGTTTGAATATTTGTATCAAGCCGCGCGCTTCTCGGTTGGCATTCCATCAAAATTTCATTATATATTGCAGCCGAATGGTTGGATTCTCGACGGTGCACCAACAACTCTTGGTTTCCATACCATTTTTATGTGCGTAGGTCTTTTTAGTGTTTTAATTGCAGCCGGTTCATGGAAAAAATTACATACTGGTGACTTGCTTATTCCACTTCTTCTTTTTCCTTCTGCGTTGGGGTTATTCATAACGCCATTTTTAATTAAAGCAAAGGATTTGTATTATTTCACCTGGTATATCTATGACCAACCCTATTTATTACCGTTTACTTTTGCTTTAGCATTTGCATTATTATTGCAAAATATTACACCGCATTACCCTAGAATAACCCAAAATATAATTGCTTATTATAAGAATTTCTCTTTATATTTTTCTGTTTTGTTCGTTCTTTTGTAACAGTTTAGCCGTTTGAAGAGATTTGGGTTGTTTCCTCTTTACAACTCACTCTATTTTAGCTTCCCTGATTCTGTATTCATTTGATAGCGTCACTTGATAATCGGGTTGAAGGATCATGT